>JALOAH010000124.1 GCA_023228865.1 Porticoccaceae bacterium
CGGATCGGCAATCTCCTCTCGACCAGAAAACTCAATAACGTTACTCTTGTTCATGGCGGCGTATTCCTTGGTTGGCTGATTTGTTTGGCGACTAACAATCAACCAGATACGCCGCTTTTTTTCAATTCCTCAAACACCAGATTCAGTTATAGCTCCAAGAATTCGAGTATGCTATACTGCACCAATAGTATGACGAATGGTGTGGAGGAGAGCAAGATGGCTACGGTACGCAAGACCATCACGTTGACTGGCCAGCAAAGTGATTGGGTCAAGGCGCGCATCACGAGTGGTGACTTTACCAACGACAGCGAATATTTCCGCGATCTGATCCGGCGCGATCAGGAGCGTAATATCGGAATAGCGCAACTTCGCGCTGCCCTCGTTGATGGTGAACAAAGCGGGATCAGCGAGCGAATGCCGGAAGACATTCGTCGTGCGGCCAAGGAAAGGTTAAGAGCAGATGGCCGGATATAGGCTTAGCAAGCGTGCGGACGAGGACTTTGAGTCCATCTACGTATACGGTGCTCTGACCTTCGGCCTGGAGCAGACCGAGGCTTACACATCCGGTATGCAGGCTCGCTTCGAACAACTCGCGGATCAGCCCCTCCTATACCCCGCCATTGACCATGTGCGGCCTGGCTACCGGCTAAGCGTCTACGGTAGCCACGCCATTTACTACCGTATGGACAATGAGGGAGTGTTTATCGTCCGTATTCTACGCAGCCAAGATGTCGCTACGGCAATGGTAGAAGACCATGGGCGATGATAGGGCCAGGATCTGTTATTAAGTTATGAGCGGTATTTACACTCTCAATGCCCGTGGCAATTGCTTGCTCCCTGCGCTACGGGCGCACTTTTCTTGGCCTGATGCGCATACTTTCATGGAGATTCAGCACTTCCACAAGGCCTTTCTGGACATCCTGAAAACCAAAGGTATTGACTACAAGGACTTACGGGCAGCGTTGACGCCTCAGCAGAACAAGTACGAGGCCGCCTTCCTCTTCGATGAACAGCGCTGTGGCAATAGCTTCATCGCTGGGGTGGAGTGTGCGAACGCCCTATTTAAACTGCTGCCTTCCAAGACGACCCATAGTATTCTTGGTGGCGAACTAAATGATCGCAAGGACGAGATTGTCCGCGAGTTGCTGGGTGATGTTGCAGTTGTTGCCAGGGACTTGGATTTCAAGCACTCAGACTTTTGCTATGCTCTCTATGTCAACAATCTGTCCCAGGGGGTTGTAGGGTCTGTCGTCATGAAACTCTAAACCAAAGGGCGAGGCATCGAATTTGGGCAGCCGCCAAGAACGACGAGAGATTCTTGGCGTAGCGCGTGGCAATACCTCTCCATTGCTTGATGTACAGGAAGGCGTTCTCTACCAAGTGCCGATGGCGATACAGGTGCTCGTCATAGACACGCTTCACCTTGCGATTCCTGCGGGGCGGAATCTGCACCCGCATGCCTTGCTCCCGGGCCTTGGCAACAAACGCATCACTGTCATACCCCTTGTCTGCCATCAAGTGCTCGGCCTTCATGCCCTCAATCAGGGTGACAGCTTCTGTGCAATCCGCCCGGGTACCCGCCGTAGCAAGAACTCTGAGCGGCATACCATGCGCATCCACGGCCAGATGTATCTTGGTGTTGAGCCCCCTTTTGTCCGCCCGATGCCCTGATTGCCTCCCTTCGCGCCTGCCGCATGCGGGTGAACCTTGCAGTGGCTGGCATCGATCATCAACCATTCGTAGTCCGGTTCATCAATCAGGCGTTCCAGCAGCGCTTCCCAGATGCCCTTGTCGCGCCAGCGGCAGAAGCGCCGGTGGGTGTTCTTCCAATCACCGTAATCGGGTGGAAGATCACGCCAGGGGGCGCCTGTGCGCAGGATCCAGAATACCGCATTGATGAAGGTGCGGTTGTCCTTGGCTATACCTCCCCACTGACCGGCCTGTCCTGGCAGGTGGGGCTCCAGTAGCGCCCAATCCTTGTCTGAGATATCGTGGCGTCGATGGGCTTGGGTCATTAGGGCTGAATCCTGGCTGGGGTTGAGTGCGCATTAAACCATATTTCATGACGACAGACCCTAGAGCCATTCATGATGGTTTGAAGGCGCATCCGGCATATCTGGGCTACGTGCCTTTTACTTACGACAGCCTGGCCAAGACCTTCATCTCTCTGGGGTTGGTCAATCTGGCCATAAAGTACGGGCAGACCGTCATCCTTGGGCATGAAGATGACCGCCCCAATACTGAGGGCTACAACCTTCACTTCCACGACTACACGGCGCTTGGCCTCAAGATAAAGAGTTTTCAGCTCACTGACTTCAGCACCTTTCTAGCCTACAAGCCCGAGCGGATGATTTTGGAACAATCAGACGATGACCTTGAGATCGCGCTCAGATCCATGTCCAAGGAGGTTATGATTGCTCCGCTGACCGATTTCAGGGTCCTGATAGATGACAATAAATTCAATAATTACCGGAAGGCCAAGAAAACCAAGGAAAGCTGACGAGAACGGGTATCGCTGACTTGACCAAGGCCGAACTGGAAGAAGCCATCCGCAAGAAACTCAGGAAGAACTACTTATACAGCATGGAGTGGGTCAATGAGCCTACTCATCAGCTCAGCAAGTTCAACATCATGCTGGAGTTCTCAAGGCGCGGTGGCTTTCCCGAGCGGCTTATGGTTGCGGTGGAATACAAGCCTGCAGGCAGAGTGTTGAGATTGCTGACCGCCTCTTGACGCGTAGCGTAGAGAGGGGCGGCTATTCATCGTTGCTTTTTAAAGAGCCTGTAAAAATAACTGTGTAAGCGGCAGTTTCATGTCAGACAGGCACCCTGTCACCAAAAAGAATAATGAACTGGTTTAATGCCGCTTTCCAGTCCCGGATGGGCATCGTACCCAATACTCTTCGTGGGGCAGGCTCTCCACTTTTTCGAGACATTCTTTAACCCCAGATATAATAACTTGCGGATCGCGTCATCGTGAGGGAATGCTCCGCGCCCCTTGATCACCTTGCGCAGACTGTAATTCAGCGATTCAATGGGGTTGGTGGTATAGACCACCTTGCGGATCGTCAGAGGGTAGTCGAAAAACGGCGTCAGCCGCTCCCAGTTCCGCTCCCAACTGGGCGCAATCGCCGGGTACTGGTTACCCCACTGCTCCGTGAATGCTACCAACGCAGCACGACCAGCCTCTTCCGTCGGCGCGGTATAAATGGCCCGCAGCGAAGCGGCCACCGCCTTGCGATCTTTCCAGCTGACATACTTCAGGGTGTTGCGCACCTGATGCACGAGCTGGAGACGGGTATGGGGATAAACCGATTCAATGGCTTCCGGCAGGCCTTTGAGGCCATCGACACAGGCGATGAAACAGTCCTCAACACCCCGTGTCTTCAGCTCGTTGAACACCGATAGCCAGAAGCTCGCACCTTCGGTCTCGGCCATCCACAGGCCCAGGAGTTCCTTCTCGCCTTGCAGGTTGATACCCAGCGCCAGATACACCGCTTTGTTACGGATCGGGCCTTTCTGTCGGGATTTTACGAACAGACAATCGAAGTACAGAATCGGATAGACCGAATCGAGAGGACGAGCCTGCCAGGCCTGAACCTCCTCCAGCACGCTGTTGGTCACATTGGATATCAGCGTGGGTGAGATCTCCACACCGTACAACTCAACCAGCCCCGCCTGGATCTCCCGGGTGCTGAGGCCGCGAGCGTAAAGGGCAATGATCTTGTCATCCAGACCCTCCAGACCCTCCAGACCCTCCAGACCCTCCAGGCGCCGCTGGCGCTTGCGCACAATCTGAATCTCGAAACGGCTATTACGGTCCCTGGGAACCTCAAGCTCCAGTTCACCTTCCGCGCTTTGTAGCGTCTTGCGGGTCTTGCCATTGCGGGAGTTGCCACTCTTACGGCCCACTGGATCATGGAAAGAGTAGCCAAGGTGATCCGTCATCTCCCCTTCGAGCGCCGACTCCAGTGCCCGTTTGGTTAGCTGCTTGATCAGGCCGTTGTCGCCGAGGAGATCGCGGGCATCTCCTTTGAAGTCCTTCAGCAGTTCGTCCAGCAGTTCCTTCTGTTTTTGTGTTAAGTCGGTCATCATTGCCTCCTACATAGTCGGATAATAACCACTTACACAGTTTTATTTACACCCTCTCGATTTTAAAAAGGTAGACTGGGAAACTTTAAAAATCCATAAAAAATTTCTCATTATAATTTGCATGGACATCTATGAGATATCTTGACGCTTTCTGAAATTGCGAATAAGCCACCGCCTTAAAGGCGGTAGCTTCTTGCAGTAAAAACAGCAGGGTTGCCACGGTAGTCGGAACCCTTTTCTCAGTTCGCTTTCACTTTGGAAGGCTGAAGTCCTTGCTGCAGAAGATTATGTTTCATTGACGCCAACCACGGTGCATTCGATTTAAAAACGGCGATTCAGGAAAAGAATTGATCTTCATAACCACTCTCTTCGACCCATCACCTGTAACTGTTTGCGCACATCGTTACGGATTTTTGATGTTTCCCGGTCTTTTAGTAAAGGGCTCTACTTTAGTTTGACGTGGGAACCCGTCTTCTTAGGGCGCAGTAATGGATTAGTGGTCGGATTTTTCTGTCACTAATAAAAAATCTCGGAAGATGTCTATATCCCAGCTGGCAAAAAAGGGGTGTGTGTTGAGGCTATTTGCGCGCTTTCCATATTTGAAGAAAAAGCCGTATTGGGACAAGAATTTTTTTGTTCAAAGGTTACTGTGTGGACATGCTAGTGTTATGTCCCATATATAACTTTACGTTCTGACTGTTGTCCCCCGTGTATCATCACGGGACAACGGAGATCAGGGCTATGGCACGACCTAACAGCGATGTGATGGTGACTGGAGAAGAACGAGAACAACTTGAATCGATTGCTCGATCGCGGTCGTTGCCTCACGGCCTGGTTCGGCGTGCGCGTATTGTGCTGGATTCTGCCGACGGCATCGGTGCCAGCGAACTATCCCGCCGTCTTGGCGTAAGCCGACCGACCATTAGCCTGTGGCGCAAGCGCTGGCGTGAAGCTGGGCTGGCTGGATTGCACACCGAGCTCCGTCCGGGCCGACCGCGCAGTATCAGCGATGAACAAGTCGCTGAACTGATTACGACGACGCTCGAGAGCAAACCGCTGCACACAACGCCCTGGAGCGTGCGCTCGCTGTCCGATGAGACGGGCCTGTCGCGCAGCACGGTGCATCGTTACATCAGCTTGTTTGGACTGCAACCCCATCGCAGCAAGACCTTTAAACTGTCGAATGATCCCTTCTTCGTGGAAAAGGTCCGCGACATCGTCGGGCTGTACATGAGTCCGCCGGAAAATGCGCTGGTGCTGTGTGTGGATGAGAAGAGTCAGTGCCAGGCCCTGGAGCGCACACAACCCGTTTTGCCCCTGGGACTGGGCTACGTGGAAGGGGTCACTCACGACTACGTGCGACACGGAACGACGACGCTGTTCGCCGCTCTGGATGTCGCTAGTGGTGAAGTGATTGCGCAGTGCAAAAAATGCCATCGTCACCAGGAGTTTTTGGCCTTCCTCAGCCACATTGACCGGAACGTGCCGGGCGATTTGGACATTCATATCATCTGCGACAACTACGCCACGCATAAACATCCGAAGGTACGTGCGTGGTTGGCCAAACGATCCCGCTACCATGTTCATTTCACGCCGACCTATGCGTCCTGGCTGAACCAGGTTGAGCGCTGGTTCGGATTGATCACCCAGCAGGCCATCCGGCGCGGCTCCTTCAAGAGCGTTCCGGACTTGGTTGGACGCATCAAGCAGTACACCGAGCATTACAATCTCACCGCCCAACCGTTTGTGTGGACTGCTACAGCGGATTCCATCATCGCCAAAATCGAAAGACTATGTAAAGTTATCAATGGGACGACACACTAGGGATTGATGTGGATATGATCCTCAAGCATGTGAAATGCCAGGAAAAGCAAGAGTGGCGCCAAGTGCAGATGAATCTCACGATATGTTAATTGTATAAATCTAAAGCATAATCCCGCCAACTCAGGTAGTGGGCTGTGGCTTCTCGATTTGACAACTGATATTCATAAAGAGCATGCTGTCTGGGTAAACGCAATGCCTAATTTTTGCTATGCGGAGGAATCTGCATCTATGGATAATGGATAATGGATAAAACGATATTCACTTTGAATGGGAGGTAGTGGGTGGCCAGGCCAGGAGTTGGTAAAATACGTCTTTCTGCACGGGTAACCTGCTATGTGTCAGATGGACTCATAGCAGGTTAACGTCTGTCGTTAATTGAGCGGAAAAGCCGCATAGGAGAGTCAGGTGACCAAGATAGAAACACAATCGCGCTGTGCTCCGGCCAATGTGCCGCAGGACAGAATTGTCGAGTTTGACCTTTATGCCCCGCCCGGCGGTGATTTCGATCCTTTCAAGCCTTGGTTCGACCTCCGGGACTCGACCAAGGAGAAGATCGTCTGGTCCCCAGAGAATGGCGGACACTGGATAGTGCTGGACGGCAGCCGGATTGCCGAAATGATTGCCGACAGCGACCTGTTATCGAGCCGAAAGCTTACCGTGCCGCCTGAAATTGCCGACCGGGCGCAGCTTATTCCCAATCAGGTCGATCCGCCGGCCCACAAGATGTACCGCAGCGCCATAGCCAGGGAGTTCAGCGCAAAATATCTGGCGGGGCTGAGGAGTCCGATCAGCGAAATAGCAACGTCTCTGGTCCAGATGTTCCGGGATAAAGGCCGCTGTGATTTTATAGCGCAGTTCTCGGAAATTCTGCCAATCCACGTTTTTCTGCATTTTGTCGGACTGCCGAAGGAAGATGCGCCGATGCTGCGCCAGATCGGGTCCTCGGTATCGCGTCCCGACGGTTCCATGACACCGCAACAGTTCTTCGATGCCATCGACGATTATCTGGATCCCTATGTCAGGGAGCGCCTCGCACAGCCCGGCGAGGATCTGTTCAGCCGCATTCTTGCCAACCCGCTCGATGGGCGGGAATGGACGCTGGACGAAGCCAAGCGGACATGCCGCAATCTCATGCTCGCCGGTCTCGACAGCGTGTCCGCCGTACTTGGCTATGCCACCCTGTTCCTCGCCCGGAATCCCGGCCACCAGGAGCAGATCCGGGCGAATCCGTCGATCATTCCAGCGGCGGCAGACGAACTTATCCGGCGCTACGCGGTCGTCATATTGACGCGGCAGGCCAATCGGGACTTCGAATTCGATGGCGTAACTGTTCGCAAAGACGATTTGCTGCTGTTACCCACGCCATTGCACAACCTCGACAGTAGCGTGTTCGAATGCCCGGAAGAGGTCAGGTTCGATCGTGCCATGGCGCCCAACTCCACCTTCGGCGGCGGCATCCATCGTTGTGTCGGATCGGGTGTGGCGCGCCTGGAACTCATGATCTTCCTCGAACTGTGGCATCAGGCGATCCCGACTTACCGCATCGACCCGGCAGACAGGGTCGAGCAGAAAGCCGGGAGCATCGCCACCGTCACCCGGCTTCCGCTTGTGTGGGACGTTTGACTGGGTGAGAGCCCTCTTGCTATCGCCTGTGGAGTTGCGGATGAATGACTGATGACAGGTTTGCGTTGCCGATCCGGCAGGTGTGCTGGAATGTCGATGATATCGACAAAGCGATCGAGGGATGGCTGCAGTTGGGGGTTGGGCCATTCGTCATATTTGATGTCGATCTTCCCGGCGCCCTCTATCGGGGCCAGCCGATTCCCCTGCGTGGGATTGCGGCGCTCGCCCAGGCCGGACCGTTGCAGATCGAACTGTTCCAGCAGATCAGCGATGGCTACTCCGCTTACCGGGATGGCCCGCAGGCGCAAATGGGGCTGCATCACGGATGTCGCGAAATCGGGAGGTACGATGAATGGGTCGCGCGAATGCACGCAGGCGGGTTCGACCTGATCACCGAAGTCCCTTCGGGCGAGATCAGGGTCTGCTACGCGGACACAAGAGCCGCCATCGGCTTCATGCTTGAATTCGTCGATGACCATCCGCTGATACGCCGCCTGAACGAACACGTTCGGGACATCGCGCTGGATTGGGATGGAACCGATCCGGTCAGGCCCATATCGCTTGAGGAATTCGCTGCGCAACAATGACTGCGGCCGGGGGAGGCGCGCGACCCCTGTTCGCGGGCATCCCGGAATCGCATCTGCGCCGGTTGGCTCCGCTCCCCTGTGCGCCGCTTCAGTCAGAAGGACTCCATGCCCATGCATATGATCTCACTGCATCAACTCACTGTTGGCAGCACCGATTTTACCGAGCTGGTCCGCGTCGCGGCCGCGCTGGACTGCCGGCGGATTTGCCTGTTCACGCAGAACCCGGCCGCTGGAGATGAAGGGGCGCCCGGCGATGCGGGATTTCCGGTGCTTGACGATCCGGTCGCGGTGAGGGCGGTGAAGAGGGTGTGCCGCGATCTGGGTGTGTCGGTATTCAATATTGACGCCTTCCTGCTTAGCCCGACATTCCGGATCGAACACATGCTACGCGGCCTGGAGTTCGGCGCCGACCTTGGCGCTACCCGCGCTACCGCGTTGAGCTTTGATCCGGACCGCGACCGGGCGGCGGCCAACCTCGCCTTGCTGGTCGAGACCGCGCGCGGTTTCGGAATCAGGGTGGGGCTTGAGTACTTCGGCCCATCCCAAGCCAGGAACCCGGCTGACATCATGGATCTGATCGAGCGGTCGGGATTCTGCGATGCGGCGATCACGATCGATACCCTGCATTCGGTGAGGAATGGCGTCTTGCCATCCTCAATCAGCGAACAGGCCAGAGAGCGGATTGACATCCTCCAGGTATCCGACGGCCCGCTTGCGCGGTCGGTCGACGAGGTATTCCTTGAAGCCACCAGGGATCGCCGGGTGCCGGGTGAAGGCGAGTTTCCGCTTGCGGAATTTCTTGAAGCCGTGCCATCCGAAGTAGCGATCTCGATCGAAGTCCCGCGCGGTAACTGCGGTCTTACGCCGATGGCCAGGGCACAGGCTGCCGTAGAGGCAACCCGAGCCTGGCTCCGTGGCGCTGGTCGAGACTGTGAATAATTGAGGGCGCGTCAGCAATAAAAGGCGGAACCGGCACCATCAACAACGGTACCGGCGCCTGTTCCCGCGAACTAATAAGTAAAGAAGATCCGTGCGCCATAAGTGTGGCGGGGACCATCAAGCTTATAATTCGCCGATCCCCCGAGATTTTCTGCGGCAGTGATATAGTGCTGATCTGCTATATTCAGGGCATAAACCTCAAAGCCGAGGCGCTGGTTCGCAAGATCATAACGAATGGAAACATCCGTTGTGGTGTAACCGTCATCGGCACCTACCTGTAAATCCAGAGGTTGTACTGTGTAGCGGCTCTTTTTGGTTGCCGATACCGCAAAGGTGATCTCATCCCCAGAGGTAAGCGGCAGGCGGTAATCCGCGCCAACACTCAGGGAATGTTTCGGGGTGAAAGGCAGCCGCAGGTCGCTGTTGTCAACAATGATGCCGGTTCCTGCCAGGTCTGCCGGAAAGCTCTTGTACTCGGAATCAATATAGCCGTAGCTCAGACGGGCAGTAAAGTTGGCGGTTGGGATTGCGATCATCTCAAGCTCCAGGCCCTTGATTTCCGCCGTGGCGGCATTCCGGACTACGGTTGCGAACCCCGCGTCGGACGGTAATACTACTTCCCGTTGCAAGTCCTCGTAGTCATTCAGGAATACTGCTATGTTGGCTACCAACCGTTGGTCG
>JALOAH010000016.1 GCA_023228865.1 Porticoccaceae bacterium
GTTTGACGATTATCTGAGGGCTTTATGAGCGCCGCCGAGTTGGATGTCTACCCCTGGCAGCGTCAGGAATGGCAGTCTGTTGTCCAGCTCATTGGCCGCGAGCGCCTTCCCCACGCCCTGATGCTGACGGGGCCTGCGGAAATTGGCAAACAGAACTTCGCCCTCAGGCTGAGCCAGTTGCTGCTCTGTGCAACCCCCACAGAGAGACCCTGTGGCAACTGCAAGGCCTGTAAACTGTTCGGCGCCGCCAGCCACCCCGATTTTATGCTGGTTGAGCCGGAAGCAGAGGGCAGGATTATCAAGGTGGATCAGATTCGCGAGCTGGCAGAATTTGCGACCCGCACCGCAGCCATGGGCGGGCGCCGCGCCATTGTTGTCAGTCCGGGCGAAGCCATGAATCAGAATGCTGCCAATGCCTTTCTGAAAACCCTGGAAGAACCCGGTAAGGATGTGGTTATTGTGCTGGTTGTCCATCAGCCGGGCAGGATTTTGCCGACTATTCGCAGCCGTTGCCGCATTTTCCCCTTTGCCCTGCCCAGCAGGGAATTGGTTGCGACCTGGCTAAAGGAAGAGAAACCGTCATCCCGGGATTTCGACCAAGTCATGTCCCTGTCCGGTGGCAGGCCGCTGCGGGGGCGACGCCTACTGGATGGCGACCTTTGGGATCAGCTCCAGCTTTTTAAGACTACTCTTGAGGCTGTGGCCAATAATCAACTCCAGACCCTGGATGCTGCAAAAATCCTCCAGGGGTTGGCTCCTGTGGATGCTCTGGAATGGTTTCAGTATCTGGTTTATGAAAACGTCAAAGCAGCCGCTGTCGATCAGGATCACAATTTGGAATTGCTGTTTCGCTTTATGGATCGCCTCAACGGGGTTAAGCAGCGGCTTCTGAGTACGGCAAACCCCAATCCCCAGCTTGTTTGGGAAGAGGTTTTGATGGACTGGAAGTCGGTGATAGACTTGCAGCACAAGGTTTAGGGGAATAATGCAATGAAAGGTCTTGGCGGTTTGCGCAGTGCTATTCTCAATGTCTCGATCAAGGATATCGGCGAGCTTTATCAATGCTATATGCCATTTGTGACCAATGGCGGCCTGTTTATTGCCACCAACCGCCAGTTTTTGCTGGAGGACGAAGTCTTTGTGGTGCTCGAGTTGCTGGATGAGCCGGAAAAGTTCCCCCTGACCGGAAAAGTTGTCTGGATCACGCCAGCAGGTGTGGTCACCAATCGCAAGCAGGGCATAGGCATTCAGTTTTCGCCGGGCAATGCCGAGCTGGTATCAAAAATTGAAACCCAACTTGCCGGCATGCTCAATTCTGACCGCGCCACCTACACTCTTTGACATCAACACGCTCTTCTGGCGCCATGCTGATTGATTCCCATTGCCACCTCGACCGGCTCGATTTGTTGGGCGGCAGCGCCGATGTCGATGAGGTTTTGTGCGCGGCGCGCCAGCGGGGAGTAGGCCGGTTTCTCGCCATCGGCGTCGACCTCGACTCTTCACGGCATCTTATTGAACTTGCCGCCCGTCACCCCGATATCTCGGTATCCGTTGGCGCCCACCCCCTTCAGGACAAGGCCATAGCGGTGCCCGAGGTCGAGCAATTGCTTGGCCTCGCCGCCAATGACCGCGTGGTCGCCATTGGTGAAACCGGGCTGGATTACTATTACTCCGCAGCCACCAGTCACTGGCAGAAGCAGAGTTTTATCAATCATCTCGAGGCCGCGAAACAGATTGGTAAACCGGTGGTTGTCCATACCCGCAACGCCTGTGAAGACACCCTCGAACTGATTGCTACCCACGGTTGTCGCCAGCGGGGTGGCGTTCTTCACTGCTTTACCGAAAGCTGGGAAATGGCGGAAGCGGCGCTGGCGCTGAATTTCTATATTTCCTTTTCCGGCATTATCACCTTCGCCAATGCAGAGGCGCTACGGGAGGTGGTCAAAAAGGTGCCTCTCGAACGAATTTTGGTGGAGACGGATTCTCCCTGGCTGGCGCCTGTTCCTTACAGGGGCAAACCCAATGTTCCCGCCTATGTGGTGGAAGTGGCGCAAAAAGTTGCGGCGATCAAACAGCTTTCCCTGGACGAAGTGGCCGCTGCAACCAGCGACAATTTTCAGCGGCTTTTCGGGTTGATGTGATTTCTTCCCTGCCACTGTTCGTCAGCAAACAGTCAGCCTGGTGATGAAGTCAACAAGTAGGTGTTTAGAGAACAATAAACGATATAACAACTTGCATTAAAGGGTTTCTGATGCAATTATAACAAATCTTCAATAACGATATGCGCGAGCCGAAAATGGCTTGTGGCGCTGTTGCCGTCTTTCTGTGGGAGGAGAGTTAGTTGATCAGTAAACGAATCGCCAATATCAAAGATTTTATGAACCCAATGGCGCCGGGATGGCAACAGCAGCAGGTCGAGGTGGTCAAAATGATGCCCACGCCCATGGCCATGCAGCCCACCGCCTATATCCGCAATTCAAGGGCGGGCATGCCCCATGGCGAAACAGGCCAGATCGAGGTTTCCAGCGTCCACGACGGTGAAACACTGGCAGTCAATCTGAGCTGGGAAGGCGTATCCCCCAAAGGTGGAGATTTCCCCGACGCTATCGCTGTTGCCTTCCCCCTCAAGGGTAATCCGGTTCTTATCATGATGGGCTCGAAAACCGATCCCATTCATATCCTTCACTGGAAAGCGGGCAAGGGTGTCAAATCCATGGTCGCCCACGGCATTGGTCTTTCCGAAAAAGGGCCGGAGTTCAGGATTGCTTCCGAAGCCGTAGAAGATGGCAATCGCTGGCGGGTTGTCATCAGCCGCATTCTCGGCACGGGTGGCGGCATTGCGCCGGTAACCCCCGGTGTCGATACTAAAATTGGCTTTGCGCTCTGGTCTGGCGCCAATGACGAGCGAGCTGGGCTGAAAGCCTTTTCCATCGATTGGATTCCTTTCGTTGTGGAGGCCTAAGAGGAGAAACCCATGAGTAAAAGACAAGTCGCAATGGTTATGGATTTGAACAAGTGCATTGGTTGTCACACCTGTTCAATCGCCTGCAAAACACTGTGGACTCGCCGCGAAGGCATGAAACACATGTGGTGGAATACGGTGAACACCCAGCCCGGTGAAGGTACGCCCCACAACTATGAACAGATGGGGGGTGGTTTCCGCAACGGCGAGGCTCAGAAGGGTATTCGCCCCACCGAGGAAGATTTCGGTGTCGCCTGGGATTTCAATCACGACGACGTCTTTCACGGCGGTGACGAGGATGCCTTTCTGCAGGCCAACTACGGCGAGTGGAATAACGGCGAGAACTGGAAGGGTCCCAACTGGGATGAAGATATTGGTGCTGGCGAATTTCCCAACAGCTACTATTTTTACCTGCCGAGAATTTGTAATCACTGCACCAAACCCGCGTGTTTGGAAGCCTGCCCGCGCAAGGCCATTGAAAAACGCGACGAGGACGGTATCGTCCTTATTAATGAAGACCGTTGCAGCGGCTACCGCTTCTGTCAGGAAGCCTGCCCTTACAAAAAAATCTATTTCAATGAAATTCTCGGCAAGTCGCAAAAATGTATTTTCTGTTTTCCCCGTATCGATGAGGGTGTAGCCACCGCCTGTTCCCGCCAGTGTCCCGGCCGCGTCCGGTTTCTTGGTTATCACGATGATCCCGAAGGCCCCATCTACAAATTGGTTCACGAATATAAGGTCGCCCTGCCGCTGCACTCGGAATACGGCACTGACCCCAACGTATTCTATGTACCGCCCATTTCCCCTGTGAAATACGACGATGAGGGCAACCCCACCGACGAACATAGAATTCCTCTGGAATACCTCGAATCTCTTTTTGGCCCCCGGGTCAAGGAAGTGCTCGACAAAATAGAGAGTGAACGCAAACGGGTTGCCGCTGGCGAAGAATCCGAATTGATGGATCTGCTCATTTCACGGAAATGGCTGGATATGTTCGGGCCTTTCTCGAAACATCCCCGGGATGTTGTCAGCGCAGAACCGGTACGAATTGTTGACCCCGCTCAGTTGAGTGGCGCCAATCCAGTGCAAATCATGGATATGGGAGATAAATCATGAGTGTCAATCTCGATCGCCGCGGTTTTCTCAAAGGCCTGGCTGCGGTTTCCGGTACCCTGGCGATGCCAAGTTTTGTCGCCGCCGCCGCAGAAAACGTTGCTGCCTTGGCGAAGTCAACCGTGCCCAAATACACCGACTGGAAAGATATCTTTCGCAATCAATGGTCCTGGGACAAGGTTGTCAGAAGCACCCACCACCTCAATTGCTGGACCCAAGCGCACTGCGCCTGGGACGTCTACGTCAAGGACGGTCTGGTATTCCGGGAAGAACAGGCTGGCGAATACGAACAGGTCAATCCCGAGCTTCCTGACTTTAACCCCAGGGGTTGTCAGAAGGGTGGCTGTTTCAGCCACCGCATGTACGACGATACGCGCATAACCCATCCCCTGCGCAGGGTTGGCGAGCGTGGCAGCGGCAAGTGGGAGCGAGTCTCCTGGGAGGAAGCCCTCGACGATATCGCCGATGCCTATATCGACGCCACGGTGGAAGAGGGCACGGATCGCACCATTTGGGATCTGGGACCCGGTATCGACCTGGGGGTGTCCACTGCGGCGCAGGGGCGCTTCAGCATGCTGACCCAGTCCATCGGCCTGGATATGGATGGCGAGATCGGCGACTCCCGTCGCGGCACATTGGAAACCTTTGGCAAAATCCAGTTCGAACGCTCCGCTGACGATTATTTCAACTCAGATCTTATCCTCTTTTGGGGCGGCAACCCGGTTCACACCCAGATTCCTCAGGCGCACTTCTATATTGAGGCCAAGTACCGGGGCGCAAAGATTATTTCCATCTCGCCGGATCTCAACCCATCTGCCACCAAAGCGGATCTGTGGATTTCGCTGAAGCCGGGCACCGATGGTGCCCTGGCACTGGGTGTTTGTCACCTTATCGTCAAGGAAGGTCATGTTGACGAAGCTTTCGTCAAAGAACAGACGGACTTGCCGCTACTGGTGCGCGACGATACCAAGGAATTTCTTAAAGAAGCGGATATTCTTGAAGGCGGCCGTGAAGATTTCTTTGTTCTGTGGGACGAGGCTTCAAATGCTCCCCAGGTTGCGCCTTTCCGCACCCTGACTCTGGGGGATTTAAAACCCAAGCTGGATGTGAGCGATAAGGTCACTCTAAAAGACGGCAAATCTGTCAAGGTGCGCTCGGTGTTTTCGATGCTCAAAGAGCGTCTCGAACCCTACACGCCAGCCCATGTTGCCAAGCTCTGCGGCCTCAACGAAAAAGTCATTCACCGTTTCGCCAAGGAAATTGTTTCTGCCAGGGCGGTATCCAGTATTGCCCAGACGACCATGTGCAAGTTCTATCATGGCAATCTGGCGGAGCGCAGTGTCGCCCTGATTTTCTGCCTGACCGGCAATATGGGGCGCAAAGGTGCCGGTTTTGCCGGTTTTCCCCTGCTGACACCGGACGGCGGCGACAAGTTTCAGGTTGCGCCCTCGCTGAAAGAAGCCAAGGAAACCTTTGCCAAGCTGGAGCCCATGATTGCCCAGCGTATTGCCAACGGCGACACCATGGAAATGGTCATGCAGGACTTTGGCGGCATGATGTTTCAGCCGGGAAATCCTCTGATTCGCTTGCCTATCTGGACGTCGGGAACCCTGTTCTGGAATGTTCATGGCGGTATCGGTGAACACTCTGCCGATCCTGCCCTCATTAAAAAATGGGATCTGAAAATCAAGCGTCCCATCTACCAGTATCTCGAAGAAAGTCTGGAGAAAAACTGGCAACCCCTGCATCCGCCGCCAGGGCGCGATCCCCGCATTATGTTCTGTATGGTGAGTAACACCATGAGACGCATGCGCGGCAGTGAAAAATTGCGCGAAGTGCTGTGGCCGAAACTGAAAAAAATTGTGGTGTTTGATTGGCGCATCAACTCCACCGGCCGCTACGCGGATTATGTCCTGCCTATTGCGCCCTGGTATGAGCGCACCAGCCTGAAGTGGGTGACGCCCCTGTCCCCCTATCTGACAACCACCGAGGCGGCAACCAAACCCATGGGGGAATCCCTCAGCGACTGGGGCGCCGTGGTTATGCTGGCCAAGCATATTCAGCAGCGCGCCCTCGCACGGGGTATCACTACGGTGAAGAGTCCGCAAGGTCTGGATGTCAATCTCCATACTCTGTATGACGACCTCACCATGAATGGTGAGTTTAAGGAGGGTGATGACGACAAGGTGGCAAAAGCGATCTACGACCTCTCGGAAACCCACACCAAAATGACGTGGGAAGAAACCAAGAAAAAAGGCTTTGCCCGCTTTGAACAGCTGCCCCATGAACCCAGTTCCATCGGCAATATGTGCGATATTCCCGAAAACGATACCATGGTGCCGCTCACCTATCACGTCAAGGATAAAGTGCCCTGGCCTACAGCGTCGCGACGGATTTCCTTCTATATCGACCACCCGCTCTATCTCGAAATGGATGAAGGGCTGCCGGTGTATAAGGAGCCGCCGAAGATGGGCGGCGACTATCCGTTGATGCTCACCGGCGGTAAAACCCGCTGGAGCATTCACTCCACCTGGCGCGACAGTGACCTGATGTTGCGTCTCCACCGCCCCGATCCGGCAATTTTGATGTCGAAAGCCGATGCCAAAGCCCGCGATATCGAAGATGGCGATTGGGTTCGCGCCTACAATGATATTGGCGAGTTCATTGCCCGCGCCCAGGTAACGCCGAGTATGCGTCCCGGCCAGTCCCTGATGTGGCACGCCTGGGAAAAATACCAGTTTCCCAGCAAAGGAGACATGAACAGTGTGTCGCCGTCGCCCCTCAACCCTGTCGAGCTTGCCGGTGGTCACCCTCACCTTAAAGCGGGCATTCTCTCCGGTCAGTCATCCATGTATGACCGTGATACCCGTATCGAGATTGTCAAGTTGCCCAAGGGAGCCAAGGCGTGAGCGACGATTTTCTCGAAAGCCTGGCAACAGCCGAAGCCCGTAGCGAAACCTACGGGCGGCTGGCGGAGGCCTTTCTCTATCCGCGGGACGGGAATAATGGCGTTCTTAGCGGTGTTGAATACACCGCTGCCTTTGACCGTTCCGCCAATGAGAATGCCTGTTCCCTGAGGGGCTATGCCTATGCTCCGGAAGTGCATTCAACCGCGTTGTATGAAGAGTTGCTGCGTTTCTATCAGTTTTTCGGTTTGAGCCGCGCCCCGAACGCCGATATGCCCGACCATATCAGTGTGGAACTGCAATTTATGCAGTTTCTTGCCACCCTTGAGGCCAACGCCATTGACCGCGGCGAATCCCCGGAGTCCATTCACCGCGCCCAGCAGGATTTTCTGATTCGCCACCTGTCGGTACTTGCCGCTGGTGTGCGCAAAAAACTCAAGAGCGACTCCGCTGCCTGCAACATGTTGGTGGATTTGTGCTGGGATGTGGTCAGCTACGACCTGGCCAGATTGCAGCAAATTCTCAATTACCGCATTGCCTGATCTCTCGTTAGTCAACCCGTGATACTGGAGTAGCCTTTTGCCTGAACTCTGTTTTGAAGGCCATGTTTACCAGGTCGATGATTTCGATACTGTACTCAATACCCTGTTGAAAAATGGCCACGCCATTCCCAACTTCTGTCGCAGCGGCATTTGCCATTCCTGCATGATGAAAGCGGAGAAGGGAACACCTTTGCCCTTCACCCAGATTGGTCTCAGCGATGAGCTTGCCGCAGAAAACTACTTTCTTACCTGCCAGTGCGCGGTCTATGCGCCCATGGAAGTGCGCAGGCCGGACAAGGACAAGAGAACCCGTTTTGTCGCCATGGTTCGCAGCAAAGAAAACTTGACTGACGCCGTGGTGAAAATTCAACTGGCGCCGGAACACGATTTTGCCTACGAAGCCGGGCAATACACAACCCTGATCAATGTCGATGGTGTCGCTGTGGATTACCCCGTTGCCAGTGTTCACGGCGTTAATCCGCTGATGGAATTTCATATTCCCAGGGATTGCGGCCAGGCACTGAGCGCTTATATTGTCGATGAGCTGGAGGTGGGTGATGGCCTTGAGATCATGACCGCCCTCGGCGATCACTACTACCGCGACGAACTGCTCAAGCAACCCTTGGCGGTGGTTGCCAGCGATGCCAATCTCGCCGCTGCATACAGTCTGATCAGCAAGGCATTGTGCGAGGGGCACAGCGCTGGCATTAATCTTCTCTACGCGGGGATTGTTCTCGACAAGCTCTATCTCGAAAAGGAATTGAATCAGCTCAAGGCGCAGCATCCGTACTTTGAGTTTCAGATTGTGGATGGCTTTGACCAGGAAGACTCCCCGGATTTTCACCGTCATGTTCAGCAGTGGCTGGAGCCGTTTGCAGCGCAAAGCGCTCGTATCATTCTGGCGCTCAATGCAGAGATTGCGGATAAATTTGGCGATACTCTAAACAGCCCCGGCGGCTGTTGGTCAATTTCGCCCCGATCCTGATTTGGCACATTGCTGCCCCTCGTTGGCGGAGGGGCGGCAACGAGGGGTGCAGATCAGCCGCCGTGTTGAATAACAAACTCGGTGAGCAGTGCTACGGGGCGCCCCGTAGCGCCTTTTTGGTTGCCGGAGTTCCAGGCCGTGCCGGCAATATCCAAGTGCGCCCAAGTAAATTTCTTGGTGAAGCGAGCCAGGAAGCAGGCGGCGGTGACGCTTCCCGCATTGCGGCCGCCAATGTTGGCCATATCGGCAAAGTTGCTTTTCAGTTGTTCGTCGTATTCTTCCCACAGGGGCAAGCGCCAGACACGGTCGCCGGTGAATTCGCCGATGGCATTGAGTTTTTCCGCAAGTTCCTCGTTGTTGCTGAACAGGCCAGTGGCGTGATTGCCGAGGGCGATGACACAGGCTCCTGTCAGGGTGGCGATGTCGATGACGACGGAGGGTTTAAAGCGCTCCGCATAAGTGAGGGCGTCACAGAGAATCAGGCGTCCCTCGGCATCTGTGTTGAGAATTTCAATGGTTTGACCACTCATGGAAGTGACGATGTCGCCGGGTTTGGTGGCTGCGCCACTGGGCATGTTCTCAACGGCGGGAATGATACCCACCAGATTGACTGGCAGATTGAGGGCTGCAACTGTTGCAAAGGTGCCAAGCACGCTAGCAGCGCCGCACATGTCGTATTTCATTTCATCCATGGCGGCGCCCGGTTTGAGGCTGATACCGCCAGTGTCAAAGGTCACGCCTTTGCCGACAAGGGCAATGGGGGAGCTGGTCTTTTTGCCGCCACGGTATTCGAGCACGATGAGCTTTGCCGGTGTTTCCGTGCCTGCGGTGACAGACAGCAGAGAACCCATTTTTAATTGTTTCATCTGAGCTTCGCTGAGTACCTTGACCGCAAGCTTGTCGCAGTCTTTGGCGAGTTGTTGCGCAGTGTTGGCGAGATGGCTGGGTGTGCAGATATTGGCGGGAAGATCACCCAGTTGCCGCGCGAGGTTGATGCCCCGCGCCAAGGCAGCGCCTTTATGGAGTGCGCTGTTGAGTTTTTGGGCGGCAGCCGTCGATGTGGCCAGAAGTTCGAGTTTGCCCAGCTTGACCGGATCTGCTTTCTTCGACTTGCACTGGTCAAACACATAGAGCCCTTCGCCAATTTTTCTGGCAAGCTCGGTGGCCGCCCAGGTATCGTCGCGGTCGCTGACAACCACATCGGCAAAACTGATGGCGGCGGTTTTAACGGGCATGCCCTTGAGCAGGCCAATGATTTTTGCGCAGAGTTTGCTGAACTGGCCGGATTTGAGATCCTGGTCACCGCTGCTGATGACAACCAGGCGCTTTGCTGCCAGCCCCGCCGGAGCATAACTGCTGAAAGTGTCGAGAAATTTCTTTAGCTCGCCCTCTTTGCTGGCGGTAGCGATGAGTCCGCCAGTAGCCTGGTCGATGTCGGTGACCGCTGACCCTGGTTTGGAGGGAACAACCACCACCAGACAATCTGTTTTTAATGTGACCGGATTAAATGGACGGGCTTTAAATTCCATGCTTTTCTCTCAAGACTTTGCGGGTTAATTGCGGGATAATGGCGCTCAGTTTAAGCCATGCGTGCAGGCAGACCAAGTGCCTGACGATCAATGTTGCGCAAGGACGAATATCTTCGTGATTATACTTCGCTATCTCGCCAGAAACCTGTTGTCCAATACCCTGGGGGTCGCCGCAGTCCTCATGCTGGTGGTGGTGAGTGCGCGGTTCGTCAAATATTTGGCCGCAGCCGCATCCGGAAAGTACGACGCCGCCGTGCTCCTCGCCCTTATGGCCTTTCGATTGCCCGGGTTCTTTGAGGTGGTTTTGCCGCTGGCCTTTTTCCTTTCTATTCTCCTCGCCTATGGGCAGCTCCATGTCGACAGTGAAATGACCGTGCTTCAGGCATGCGGTATGAGCGACAAAAAATTGATCGCCTATACCATGACGGTGGCACTTCTGGTCGCGGTGCTTGTGGCGGCGTTCAGCCTGTATATCAGTCCGGCCGGATACTCGCGGATGGAACAGCTGGTGGAAAACCAGAAACAGCGGGGTGAGGTGGAAACCCTTACGGCGGGAAAATTCTACCCGCTGAGAGCCAATAAAGGGGTGACCTACGCGGAGGAAATCACTGACGAAGGGGTTCTCGAAAATGTCTTTCTCGCCCAAACCGGAGACCAGTATGACGATAATGGCTTGGTGATCATCGTCGCCAAGCATGGTTTCTCCCGCAAGTCAGAGGAAACCGGTGAAAGTTATCTGGTTCTCAAGGACGGCCAGCGGATACAGGGTATTCCCGGCCGCGCCGATTTTCAGCTGACCCGTTTTGCTGAGTTTGGCCAACGCCTCGATGCTGTCGATTTTGGGGGGGGCAGCGATATTGAAGCCACACCAACCAGGGCGTTGGTGGCTTCAAGTGATCCCCTGCACAAAGCCATGCTGCAATGGCGGCTGTCCCTGCCGGTGATGGTTCTCGTGGTGACCATGCTGGCGGTGCCCCTCAGTAAAACCAATCCCAGGCAGGGGCGCTTTGCCAAAATCCTGCCCGCAGTGGTTCTCTATGTGATTTATCTGCTTGCCCTCAATGGTGCCAGGGGTGCCGTAGAAGATGCCGCCAGCTATTCCAAGTTTGCCATGGCGGGGGTGCATCTGTTGTTTTTTGCCCTGGCGTTGGTTCTGTTGGCTGCCAACAGCGGCCGTTGGCGGTTTAGACCAGCAAAAGCGGTGGTGGCACAGTGAAGATTCTCAGTCGCTACGTCAGTAGAATTGTTTTTTTCTCCATTCTGGCGGTGCTCCTGGTGGTGCTTGCCGTAGACGTTATTGCTGCCATTATCGAAGAGGCCAGCGATATTAAAATGGACTATGGCTTCGTCGATGCCCTCGCCTATGTGGCTACCACATTGCCACGGCGAATTTACGAAAACATTCCCCTCTCTGCACTTATCGGTTGTCTGGTGGGGCTTGGGCTGCTGGCCAGCAATACCGAACTGGTGGTTATGCGCAGCGCCGGTGTGTCCCTGTTGCGCATTATCGGTTTTGTGCTGCGCCCGGTTATGCTGTTCATTGTTGTCGCCGTGCTGCTGGGCGAGTATGCGGTGCCCTATACCGATCAGTTGGCCGAAGGGCGCCGCGCCATACTCTTGGGCAAACAGGATCTCAGTCGCGGGTTTTGGAACAAGGAAAACAACGAGTTTATCCATGTCTCTGTAGTTTTCCCCAATGGCGATCTTTTTGGGGTTTCCCGCTATCAGTTTGATGACAACGCAGAACTTGAGTCCGCCAGTTTTGCGGCGTCGGCAAATTTCATAGAGCGCGGCTGGGTCGAAAAAGAGGGAGTTGTGACCTATTTTGGCGATGGCCATACCAGCGCGGAAACATTCGAACAGCGGCAATGGCATTCAAAGATGTCCCCTCAACTCCTCAGACTGGTATCCATGGAGCCTGAGTCTTTGTCGGTTTCTGAACTTTATGATTACGCCAATTACCTTCAACAACAGGGGCAGAGTGCGGGTATTCATTGGTTGGCGTTCTGGAACAAAGCGTTGCAACCGCTGACGACACTATCCCTGGTGCTCATCGCCGTATCCTTCATTTTTGGTCCCTTGCGGGAATCCACCACCGGATTGCGGATTTTTGCCGGTGTGGTGACGGGAATCATTTTCAGTACCAGCCAGGATTTGCTGGGGCCGGCCAGTCTGGTTTATGGCTTTTCTGCATTTTGGGCAGTGCTGGCGCCCATTGCCGTCAGTATCTGTATCGGGTTGATGCTTCTGCGGCGGGCGGGTTAGGGATTTGTCACCCTGCCACCGTCGGCGGAGCGCGCTTTTTTCTTTCCTTTGGCAGCACAACCACGCGGCTTTGCGTCCAGAGGTCGTGCCAGCAGCTGCGGGATTTGCCAAACTGGCACCACAGATAACCCAGCCCCAGGGGCAGCGCCGCCAGGGGCGCGAGAATGCATCGCAGCCAGGCGGTGGCGACATCGATAGGGCGGCCGTCGAGGGTTTCCAGGCGCAGGCGCCAGGATTTCATGCCCAGAGTTTGCCCCCTTTTTATCCAGCACAGCACATAGTATCCCGCCAGTACCAACCACAAACCCAGCAATTCCAGGTACGCGGCAACTCCTGTGAGGGCTTCCATGGCGTTGTGCCCCGCCAGTTTGCGCACAATCCACACCAGTACGCCATAGGCAAAGGAAACCCCGATTAATAGGAGGGCGTCATAAACAAAGGCCATCAGTCGCCTGAGAAGACCGGCACTGGGGTGTGAAGAAAATTGCAGGGAGGGCTGTTGCATTGATCCTGGCCACATTCAAAAACGGTGGCCGATTCTACCAGAAATGGTTGTCGTCCTGCCGATTCAGGGTTTTGTCCTGTGGCGCAGGAATTAGAATTCGTAGCTGACGCCGATGACGAACTGGTTGGATCTCAGTTTGAGGTCGTAATCCATGCTTTTGATAAAGCCGTCGCTGTCCGGCATCAGTTTTTCCTTGAGCCAGATGGTGCTGTCCTTTTCATCGAGGTAGGCTTTAAGCTGTCTTTCTGCCAGCTTCGAGAGCGCTTTGGAACCGCTGATGGCCTGCTCGTTGCCGGACTCCTGGGACAGCCACTGATAGTTCATGGCGCGTTGAGATGGGCTGATATCGGAGTCGCGCAGTTGATCGGCGCGGGTGGCGAGATCCTCATTGGTGAGGGTGGTAAATGAGGTGACCTGGCTGTTTTCCTGAAGCTTCAGTTCTGAGGGCAAAAAGAGGTCATTGACAGGCTCGGCGAAAATATTCGCCGACAGCAGCGCCATACAGCAAAAAAGCGCCATCACTTTGCCGAAGCAGAAGATGAGATTACCAGCACCGGGCGGTGGGGCAGACGCAGTTTTCACCCTGTTGTTCCCTTATTATTCCCTATCGTCTTTGTAATCTAGCACTGATTTGTGATATCTGCGCAGATTATTTTGGCCAATAATAAAAAATTCCCCAGGAGGGGATAAGCACATACTTTCCGTTGGGCGCAGAGGTTATACTTTCCGTCGAGCAATGATTGGGAACAGCGGCAAATAATGAGTAAAATCAGTGTATCTCGAAATCACCACATGAATCACGGCGAATTGCTGGCGGAAGTTGAACGCCTTGCCGACAAGCTGGTTGCCAAGTATGGCGGTGACTATCAATGGAATGGTGACCAGCTTACCTACAATTACAGCGGCGGGGTAACCGCCTGTATCCAGTGCACCGAGGCGGATATTAACGTTGATGTCAAACTGGGGATGTTGATGGCTATGTTTAAAGGCAGCATCAGCAAAGAGATAGAAGATTATCTCGATAGCCATATTAGTTGAATCACTCGCCGTCGCTTTCCTTGACGACAGCCCGGCCGCAGATCACCCCCAGTTCAAACAGCAGCCACATGGGGACGGCGAGAAGGGTTTGGGAAAATATATCCGGGGGCGTCAGCAGCATGCCGACAACAAAACAACCGACCACTACATAGGGTCTTTTCGCCGCCAAACGCTCCGCTGTGGTGATGCCCGTCCAGCAGAGAATAACCACGGCAATGGGAATCTGGAAAGCGATGCCAAAGGCAAAAAACAGCTTGAGGACAAAATCCAGGTAGCTGCTGATATCCGTCATTACCTTGACATCTTCTGGGCCTGTGGCGGTGAAAAAGCCGAACAGTATGGGAAAGACGACAAAATAGGCAAAGGCCATTCCGGCGTAAAAAAGGCTGACGCTGGAAATCAGCAGCGGAATGGCGATGCGCCGTTCCCGTTGGTAGAGGCCGGGGGCGATAAATGCCCAGATCTGGTAGAGCACAATCGGCATGGCCAGCAGTACGGAAACCACCAGAGTCAGTTTGAAGGGGGCAAAGAACGGCGAGGCGACATCCGTTGCAATCATCGAGCTGCTTTCCGGCAGCAGCGCTTTCAGCGGTTGGGAAACAATGCTGTAGATGTCGTTGCTGAAGTAAAACAGGCAGAGAAAAACAAGTAAAACCCAGAAGCATATGCGTAGCAGGCGCGAGCGCAGCTCGATGAGGTGGCTGAGTAGTGGCTGGGAGGTATCCTGATCCTGGGGTTCAGCTGCCATGTTTTTTCCCGTCAGTTTCTGGGGGCGCTTCTGGAGCTGGAGCGGTTTGGGTTTGCGCGGGCGCTGTTGGGCGGTTCTCCGGTTGCTGATTCTGCTTGCCGCCCTCGCCGAGGGAGCGCATCACTTCCTCATTGTGGAGCTGCTGGCGAATATCATTCATGCCAACTTCTTTTTCCATCTCCCTGTAAACCTGGGAGGCCATGCGGCGCAAGCGGCCGAGCCACAGGGCGACACTGCGAATGGTTTCAGGCAGGCGCTCGGGGCCGATGACCACCAGCGCGACCACAGCCACCACCAGTAACTCGGTAAACCCGATATCAAACATCGCTGCGTTCTGCCTCAGTGTTTAGAGGTAGGTTCGGCCTCGGTTTTTTTCGAGCTGGTTTCCACAGAGTCCGTTTTGCCTTCTTCGATGGCTTTGTCAGCTTTGTCGGTGTCGTCGTTGACGGCTTTTTTGAAACCTTTGATGGCGTCACCCAGGTCGCTGCCGAGGCCTTTGAGTTTTTTGGTGCCAAACAACAGCACAACGATAAGAAGAACAATTAACAGTTGCCACATGCTGATACCGCCAAGTCCCATAATTTTCTCCGCTATACGTTAGTTCTGCTGGCCTTTTCGTCAAGGCCGGAAATATTGAATCTGCGCGCCAGTTCTGCCAGCACCGCCGAGGCGTCGCTGCCCAGGTGGGAAAGCATTACCAGGCTGTGAAACCACAGATCTGCCATCTCGTAAACGAGGTCGTCGACATTGCCGCTGATTTTGGCGTCCTTGGCGGCAATAATGGTTTCCACCGCTTCTTCGCCCAGTTTTTCGAGAATCTTGTTGAGACCCTTGGCGTGCAGGCTGGCCACATAGGACGTCTCCGCGCTTGCCTGTTTGCGCGCCTCGAGAATGGCGCTGAGTTCAGTGAGTATGTCATTCATGAGCGCTCAACCCGTCTGTTGATCATTGTTGGTAAATCAGACTGGGGTCTTTAATAACAGCGTCTGTTATTTGCCACTCACCATCCACCAGGGATCGGTAAAAACAGGATTCTCTGCCGGTGTGACAGGCAATGCCGCCAAGTTGCTCAATGGTTAAGAGAATAACGTCGCCATCGCAATCGAGGCGAATGTCAGCCACTTTCTGAATGTGCCCGGACTCTTCCCCTTTGTGCCACAGTTTGCCCCGGGAGCGGGACCAGTAAACAGCTTCCTTTTTGGCCAGGGTGAGCTTCAGGGCTTCCTGGTTCATCCAGGCCACCATGAGAATTCGACCCGACACCTGATCCTGCGCAATGGCGGGAACCAGGCCGTCGGAATTCCAGGTAATGGCGTCAGTAAAGTCAATAGTCATGGCGGCCATTATGCCAGAGTCAGCGCAATATCAATAGTAAGACCCCGGCTGCCGCCAGGACTGCCGCTGCGCCTGGCAGCTCCCCTGGGAGGAGCTGCCAGGCGGGGATCGCCAGCCCGGCGCTGATGCCGATCAGGGCAGCGCCAAGCCAGCGTTTTGACCTTGCTGGTTGCGGTGCCTGTTTGAGAGCATTGACCGACTTGTCGAGGTGGCGAAGCTGTTCCATGGACTGATACAGCAATTGCGGCACTTGCGGGAATTGCTCCAGCCATTCGGGGCCGTGGCGTTTGAGTCTTTCCATCAGGGCATCGGGGCGCAAACGGTTTTTCAGCCATTTTTCCAGATAGGGGTGGGCGGTTGCCCACAGATCCAGCTGCGGGTAGAGCTGGCGTCCCAGGCCTTCGATATTGATCAGGGTTTTCTGCAGCAATACCAGAGAGGGCTGCACTTCCATATCGAAGCGCTGGGCGGTGCGAAACAGGCTGACGAGCACCTGGGCAAAGGAAATTTCGCTCAGGGGGCGTTCAAAAATCGGTTCGCAGACGGTGCGAATGGCGGCCTCAAATTCACTGACAGGGGTTTTTTCTGGCACCCAGCCGGAAAGCACGTGGAGTTCCGCCACCTGGCGATAATCGCGGCGAAAAATCGCCAACAGATTGCGGGCGAGATAGTAGCGATCCTCGTCACTGAGACTGCCGATAACGGCGCAGTCTACGGCGAGGTATCTGGGCAGCGCCGGATTGCTGGCATCGACAAAAATATTGCCCGGATGCATATCGGCGTGGAAAAAATTGTGCTCGAACACCTGGGTGAAAAAAATCTCCACGCCCCGTTCCGCCAGGGTTTTGAAGTCGGTATTAAGGCGGGCGAGCTCATCGATATTGGTCACGGGAATGGCGTAAATTCGCTCCGTGACCATGACTTTTTCGTTGGTGAGCGGCCAGTGAACCTCGGGCACATAGAGCATGGGGGAGTGGTTGAAGTTGCGCCGGAGTGTGGAGGTGTTGGCCGCTTCCCGCTTGAGATCCAATTCGTCGAGAATGGTGTGGCGGTAGTCCTGAACCACATCGACAGGATGCAGTCGTCTGCCGATGGCGCTGGATTTTTCTATCCAGCGCGCCAGGGTCAAGAGGAGAGCAATGTCCTGCTCAATGATCTTGCTGATGCCGGGGCGAATGGCTTTGACCACCACTTCGCGGCCATCCTTGAGCACGGCACTGTGTACCTGAGCTACGGATGCGGACGCCAGCGGGGTGCGGTCAAATTTGAGAAACAGCTGGTCGACATCCTTTCCCAGGGCAGTTTCAACAATGGCGATAAATTCTGCGGAGGGAAAAGGGGGGACATTGTCCTGAAGGCGGCTGAGTTCGGTGCAAATATCACTGGGAATCAGATCCGGTCGCGTCGACAGAAGCTGGCCGAACTTGATGAATATGGGGCCGAGATCTTCAAGGGCGAGACGCAGACGCTGGCTGCGGGGTGTGCTGGGGGTTGGCAATTTTTGCAAAAACCAGGTGAGGATGCGAACCGGCAGTGGCCAGCGGTCGCCGCGAAAAAAAGTATCGAGACGATGGCGAAAAACGGTGCGAAAGATCAGCCAGAGGCGCAAAAATCGTTGCATATCAGCGGTCGGCAGATTCCAGGGTTATGCGCAGCTTGTTGATGCGGGCGGCGAGGCGGTCGGTGTCTGTGGCCAGGTGGCGGACACGTTTGAACCAGGGCTCGGCTTCGCTGGCGCTGAGGGTCAGACCGGATTCCTGTTGAAAAAATTCGCTGATGCCGCTGGCGGCGCGAGTTCCCGCAGTCCGCTGCCATTTGAGGGCATTGCGAACAGCTTTTCCCGCGAGGTGAGCGGGAGTGTCGCCGATAATCCCCGCGAGCCCCTGTTCCCAGTCAATATCAAGATTTTTCAGGCTGGCGGCGAGTTTGCGCAGAATTTCCTGATCGCCGCGAAGAGTGACGCCCGTGCCGACAAAACTGACTCGATCGGAGGCGTCTGCCAGCAATAGCGCCAGGGAGACGGGATTGCCGGTCAAGGAAACATCGGCGGCTTCACCCGTATCGCTGGCAAGGACGATGCTGCCGTCGTCGCAAAACTGGAGTCTCAGCGCCTGCGGTGGAAGCGTGATGTTGATCAACACGGTCTTTCCGGCCAGCTGCTGCAGGGTTGCCAGGGTGCCTGGATCCAGCGCCAACGCCTGATTGATCAGGATTTGCAGCCGCCCGAGGGCGAAGGTTTCCAGTGTTCCAGTCAAGGTTTGAAGCCTTTGTGAAGGGCGACAATGCCACCGGTGAGATTGTGGAAGCTGGTGTTGATGAAACCGGCTTCGTCCATCATGGCCTTCAGGGTTTCCTGATCCGGATGCATGCGAATGGATTCCGCCAGGTAGCGGTAACTGTCTTCATCACCGGCAACCAGCTGGCCGATTTTCGGCAGTATTTTAAAGGAATAGAGGTCGTAGGCTTTGCTTAAGGCGTCATTGGTGGGTTTGGAAAATTCAAGCACCAGCAGGCGACCGCCAGGTTTTAGCACCCGCAACATGGAACTGAGCGCCAGATCCTTGTGGGTGACGTTGCGCAGGCCAAAGGCGATAGTAATACAGTCGAAACTGTGATCGGCAAAGGGCAGAAACTGGGCGTCGGCCTGGGTAAAAACCAGATTGCCGGCAAGCCCCGAGTCAGTGAGTTTGTCACGCCCCACATTGAGCATGGAGGCGTTAATGTCGGCGAGAACGACAAGACCCTCGGCGCCCACCAGGCGGGAAAATTTAGCCGCCAGATCGCCGGTGCCGCCGGCGATGTCGAGGACACGCTGGCCGCGGCGAACACTCGACATCTCGATGGTGAACTGTTTCCACAGGCGGTGTATGCCGCCGGACATCAGGTCGTTCATCAAGTCGTATTTTGCCGCCACCGAGTGGAAAACCCGGGCGACATGGCTGGCTTTTTCTGCAGCAGGAACCTGCTTGAAACCAAAATGGGTGTTTTCGTTGTCGGTCATTGCTTACCCCGAAATTGACCGAAGCATTGTACACGCAAAGCCGGGATTATGTCCCGCTAACAGTGGGTATAGGCTATGAATCCACGGCGTCGTGAAGCTGAGGGTGTTCCCTGAATTGCTGCAGTGGTTAGGCGGAAATAAAGATCAGCGTCCAGCGCGGGATTCCTGAATATAAAAGCGCGCTTTGTTGGCATTTTTATAGCAGCCGTCAAAGTTTTCAACGGTTTGCATGGTGCGGGCGGTGGTAATCAGGCTCAGGGCTTTGGTATAGCTGATGGTGCCGGCAAAACCCTCGGCTTTGGCGATACTGAGCTCGTTCCATGCCGCATCCACCTCTGAAGCGCAGCTGGCTCTGTAGGAGGTGGGTGTACCGGAACAGGCGGAGAGAGCCGCGGCAATGGCGCAGGGGAGAATAATCTTGCCAGTGAAATTGCTGCTCAACATATGGTTATTTCCTTTTTTCGCCAGACGTGAATTTTGCGTCGAGTATAGCCCTTTTTTTACGTTGCTGTCGTTCGCCATCTTTTGCCTGTTTATTGCCTGCAGCGGCGCTGGCGGCGGTTTACCCGCCCCAAAGTTTGACCACCTGAACTTCCGGGTCGCGGCTTTTACCTTCTTTGTGCAGGCGTTCCAGATACTGATTCCAATAATCCTCTTGGTGAAGGCAGAGCTCCAGTAGGTAGTCCCAGGAGTAGAGGCCGGTATCGTGGCCATCGTCAAAATAGATGCGAATGGCGTAGTTGCCGGAGCGTTCGATGGTGGCAATGCGGACATCTTTTTTGCCCCATTGCAGGACTTCCTGGCCGGGGCCGTGCCCCTTGACCTCGGCGCTGGGGGAGTGGACACGAAGATATTCGCTGCCCAGGGTAAAGGCGCCGTGCCCCGGAAACTGAATGTGGAGATCGCCGCTGTCTTTGTGCAGTTTGATTTTTTCCGGGGTCATGGCTGTAGAACCTTTAATCTGTCGACAATGGTCAAAGTATAAACCGTGATAGATCCTCGTCGCTGGCCACATTTGACAAATGGTCGTTGACAAAGTCCTGGTCAACAACAATGGTCTCGGCTTTTGCTCCCAGATCTGCGGCGCTGAAGGAGACTTCTTCAAGGAGGCGCTCCATCAGTGTGTGGAGGCGGCGGGCGCCGATGTTTTCCGTGCGCTCATTAACTTCCCAGCCCAGTTCGGCGATGCGGCGTACGCCGTCCGGGGTGAACTCCAGGGTGACGCCTTCGGTGGCGAGCAACGCCCTGTACTGTTCGGTGAGGGAGGCGTTGGGTTCGGTGAGAATCCGTTCAAAGTCTTCGGCGCTGAGGGAATCCAGTTCCACGCGGATGGGCAGGCGCCCCTGAAGCTCGGGAATCAGATCGGAGGGTTTGGAAAAGTGAAAGGCGCCGGAGGCAATAAAAAGAATGTGGTCGGTCTTGATCATGCCGTATTTGGTATTGACGGTGCAACCTTCGATGAGGGGTAGTAAATCCCGTTGCACGCCCTCCCGGGAAACATCGGCGCCGGAGGTTTCGCCGCGCTTGGCGACCTTGTCGATTTCATCGATAAAAACAATGCCATTCTGTTCGGCGCTGGTGATGGCGCGCACGCGAATGTCTTCCTCATTGATCAGCTTTGCTGCTTCTTCATCGGTAATCAGGGACATCGCTTTGGCAACGGTCATTTTGCGGGTTTTACTTTTGCCAGTGTTCATGTTGGAAAACATGCTTTGCAGCTGGCTGGTCATTTCTTCCATGCCGGGGGGTGACATGATTTCCACGCCGATGGGCGTGGCGCTGATGTCGATTTCGATTTCCTTGTCGTCGAGAGAGCCTTCGCGAAGTTTTTTGCGAAAAATTTGCCGTGCAGTGGTGTCATTGTCTTCGGCGCTGGCTCCCCGCGCGGGGGGCAGGAGAACGTCGAGAATCCGCTCTTCAGCGGCATCGGCGGCGCGCTGGCGAACGCGCAGCATTTCTGTTTCCCGCAGCAGTTTTACCGCAGTTTCCACCAGGTCGCGGACGATGGACTCCACATCCCGCCCCACATAGCCGACTTCGGTGAATTTGGTGGCTTCCACCTTGATAAAGGGCGCATTGGCGAGACGGGCGAGACGGCGGGCAATTTCGGTTTTGCCGACACCGGTGGGGCCGATCATAAGAATATTTTTGGGGGTGATTTCATTGCGCAGGTCTTCGCCAAGCTGCATGCGCCGCCAGCGGTTGCGCAGGGCGATGGCCACGGAGCGTTTGGCGCTGTCCTGGCCGACAATGTGGCGATTGAGTTCGTGAACGATTTCTCTGGGTGTCATGGTAGACATAAAAATTCTTTCCTGTGCATTCGCTAATAATGTCCGGGCGTGAATGGCCGCGTTGTCGCAGCCCGCCGCGAGCGTTGTCTCAGGCTGCTATTGCCGCGTTCCTGGGCAGCGCGGCAATAGCCCTCGAAACAATGCTAATACTCCAATTCTTCGATGGTTCTGTTGTGGTTGGTGTAGATGCAGATGTCCGCTGCAATGGCAAGCCCTTTCTCGACAATGGCGCGTGCGTCCAGTTCGGTATTGTCGAGCAGGGCTTTTGCCGCAGATTGGGCGAAGGGACCGCCAGAGCCGATGGCGATCAGGTCGTCCTCCGGCTCGATGACGTCGCCATTGCCGGTAATAATCAGAGAGGCGTTTTTGTCTGCCACCGCCAGCAGGGCTTCGAGACGGCGCAGTATACGGTCGGTGCGCCAGTCTTTTGCCAGTTCTACAGCCGCGCGCACCAGCTGGCCGCGGTGTTGTTCCAGTTTTGCTTCAAAGCGTTCAAACAGGGTGAAGGCATCGGCGGTGCCGCCGGCAAAACCAGCGATAACCTGGTTGTGATGAAGACGGCGGACTTTGCGGGCATTGCCTTTCATAACAGTGTTGCCAAGGCTGACCTGGCCGTCGCCGCCGATAACGACTTTGCCATTTCTGCGCACGGAGAGGATGGTTGTACCGCGATATTGTTCCAATGATCCATTCCTTTTTTGGGTTTTGTGTTTATTTTGGGGCTGATGGGGGAAATTCAATGGCCAGCTTGCAGCTGCTTTGCACATCTTAGAAGAGTAGAATGGCGCAAACCAACTCTGGAATGATTTTTTGACCGACAAGCCCCCAGTCTTCAACTCCCGTGACAACAGCGCAGATGCGTCGGCGAAGGGGCGCGGTCTGTTGCGTTCCGGCGCCCTGGTGGGGGCAATGACCATGCTGTCGCGGGTGCTGGGGCTGGTGCGGGATGTGGTGATGGCGCGGGTAATCGGCGCCGATGGCCTTGCCGATGCGTTTTTTGTCGCTTTTAAAATTCCCAATTTTATGCGTCGCCTTTTCGCCGAAGGCGCTTTTGCCCAGGCCTTTGTGCCGGTGCTGGCGGAATATCGCGAAAAAGGCGGCCAGGAGGCGGTAAAGGCGCTGGTGGATCGGGTCGCGGGCGCCCTCGGTTCTGTGCTGATTTTGTTGACCGTACTGGTGGTGGTGGCGTCACCGCTGGTGGCCACCCTCTTCGCTCCCGGATTTCTTCAGGATGAAGTGCGGTTTGACGCCGCCAGCCAGATGATTCGCATCACCTTTCCCTATCTGTTTTTTATTTCCCTCACCGGCCTGGCGGCGGGGATTCTCAACAGCTATGACCGTTTTGCCATTCCCGCTTTTACGCCGGTGTGGCTGAATGTTTGTCTGATTTCTGCCTGTTTCGTCGGCGTCAACTGGTTTGCTGAACCGGCCTACGCCCTCGCCTGGGGAGTACTGGTGGCCGGAGTGGTGCAGATGCTGTTCCAGCTGCCGTTTCTGAAAGCCATAGGATTAATGCCGAAACCCATTGTCGATTGGCGGTATGAAGGTGTTAAAAAAATTCTCAGGTTGATGGGGCCTGCCATTTTTGGTGTTTCCGTCAGCCAGATAAACCTGCTTCTCGACACGGTGATCGCCTCCTTCCTGCCCACGGGCAGTGTTTCCTGGCTCTATTATTCAGACCGGCTCTCCGAGCTGCCCCTGGGCGTGTTTGGCGTGGCTCTGGCCACGGTGATTCTGCCGAGCCTGTCCCGCCAGCATGCGCGAGCCAGTGTGGAAACCTTTAACCGAACCCTCGACTGGGCGGTTCGCATGGTGCTTTTGGTTGCCGTGCCCGCCACCATTGCCCTGGTTTTGCTGGCGCAACCCATTCTTATAACCCTGTTTTACGATGGCGTGCAGATTGATCGCCGCGATATTTTTATGTCGTCGGCGAGTCTTATTGCCTACGCTTGCGGCCTTATTGCCTTTATGTTGATCAAGGTGCTGGCGCCCGGCTTTTACGCCCGCCAGGATACCCGCACCCCGGTGCGCATCGGCGTCATTGCCATGGCCGCCAATATGGTGATGAATATCATTTTTGTCCTTATTGCCCACAATATGTGGCAGATCGGCCATGTCGGGCTGGCGGCGGCCACATCCCTGGCGGCCTATCTCAATGCCTATTTGCTGTATCGCGGTTTGCGCCGGGAGGGGGTGTATCACCCGCTTCCCGACTGGCTCAAGTTTGCAGCCCAGTTGGTGTTTGCCAACCTGGCAATGGTTGCTGTGATTGTGCTGTTTCTTTATTTTGCCAACAGCTGGTACCGCTGGACGACCGCCGAAAGGGGGTTGTGGCTGGCCGGGGTTTGCCTGTGTGGTGCAATAACCTATGGTCTGGCATTGCTGGTGGCAGGGATAAGACCGAAGCATTTGCGTTCCGGTGGGGGCGGCGCTGCGGAGTAGTCTGTCGAGGGCGGCCCTGGTTTTCGGAACGAAGGGCAGGTGCTGTGCTTGCCAGCCTACATCGGAGCACGCAGCTTATGTATAATCCCCCCCTTTGCAGATAAAGCAGCGGAATTTTTGTGGCCAAAACCTTCATTCGCGGTTTGCATAATCTTCCCCCCAATATGGGCGGAGTTGTGGCGACTATCGGCACTTTCGATGGCATTCATCGCGGCCACCAGGCGATTATGGAGCAGGTCAAGCAAAAGTCCCGGGAGTACGGCTTGCCGACCATGGCAATGATTTTTGAGCCTCACCCCAGGGAATTTTTTGGCCATGAGCTGGCGCCAGCCCGCCTTATGCGCCTGCGGGAGAAGGTTGAGGCGATCTGGAATGAAGGCGTCGAGTGGGTGTTTTGCCTTCACTTCAACCGCGCTCTGCGCACCATGACGGCTCAGGATTTTGTTGATAAGGTGTTGGTCAACGGCGTCAATGTGCGCTGTCTGATCGCCGGAGATGATTTTCGTTTTGGCTGTGACCGCAAGGGCAACACGGAAATGCTGGAACAGGCGGGGCGGGACTTCGGTTTTGAAGTGATCGACACCGCCACTGTTGAGCACCATGGTTGCCGCATCAGCAGTACCTGGGTGCGGGAAGCTTTGGAGCAGGGTGATTTTGTCCTCGCTGAAACCTTGCTGGGAAAACCCTTCAGTATTAGCGGCAAAGTGGTTCACGGGCAAAAACTCGGCAGGCAGCTGGGGGTGCCCACGGCGAATATCAACCTGCAACGCTACAGGGCGCCCCTAAGTGGTGTCTATATCACCAGGGTTTTTGTCGGCGGCGAACAATTACCCGCCGTCGCCAATGTGGGTATTCGCCCCACTGTGGGCGGCCTGGTCAAGCCGATTTTGGAGGTTCACCTGCTCGACTGGCAGGGCGATATTTACGGCTGCCGCCTCAAGGTGGAGTTTGTCGAAAAAATTCGCGAAGAGCAGCGCTTTTCCAGTCAGGAAGCACTGTTAAGCGCCATTCACGGTGATATTGATATCGCTAAATCCTATTTTGCCCGCAGGGGCCATTAACCTATCGAACCGCAATGACAGACGCTAGCAAAGATTACAAGGCAACCCTCAATCTGCCCAAGACGGATTTTCCCATGAAGGCCAACCTGGCACAGCGGGAACCGGACATGCTGAAAAAATGGTATGCCAAGGATGCCGAGGGCAATGATCTCTACGGCAAAATGCGCGCTGCCCGCGTCGGGCGCGATAAATATATTCTCCACGACGGCCCTCCCTACGCCAATGGCGATCTTCATATTGGCCATGCGGTCAATAAAACGCTGAAGGATATTATTGTCAAATCCCGAGTGCTGATGGGGTTTGATTCCCCCTATGTGCCCGGCTGGGATTGCCACGGCTTGCCCATCGAGCACAACGTCGAAAAGAAAATTGGCAAAGCCGGCGACAAGGTCGACGTTAAAACGTTTCGCCAGAAATGTCGCGAGTACGCGGCAAAGCAGGTTGAGGGGCAGAAGAAAGATTTTATTCGCCTCGGTGTGATTGGCGACTGGGACAACCCCTACCTGACCATGGATTTCAAGGTTGAGGCCAATATCATCCGCGCCCTGGGCAAAATTGCCGACAATGGTCATCTGGTCAAGGGTTACAAGCCGGTCTACTGGAGTGTGGTGGGCGGCTCCGCCCTGGCGGAAGCGGAGGTGGAATACCAGGATAAAACTTCCTACTCCATTTACGTCAGCTTTCCCGTGGTGGATATGGCGGCTCTGGAAAATGTCACCGGGTCATTGGCCGGAGACGGGGATGTTGCTGTGGTGATCTGGACCACAACCCCCTGGACACTGCCCGCCAACCAGGGTGTATCCGTCAATCCCGATCTGGATTATGTGGTTGTTTCCTGTGTTTGTAATGGCCGCAATCAGCGCCTGATTCTCGCCGAAGCCCTGCTTGAAGACACCTTGGCAAAAGCGGGCATTGACGGTCATCAGGTGATTGCCCGTCTCAAAGGCGAGCAGCTGGAAAATCTCAGACTCGGACATCCCTTTTATGACCGCGATGTGCCGGTGCTACTGGGGGATCATGTCACCACGGAAGCGGGAACCGGCTGTGTTCACACTGCCCCGGATCACGGCATGGATGACTTTGTGGTCTCCACCAAATACGGCATTGGCACCCTGAACTATATCGATGATCGCGGCTATTACCGCGACGACGTGCCGCTGTTTGCCGGGGATCATGTCTATAAAGTCGATGAAAAAGTGGTCGACGTTCTGGCGGAGCGCGGTCATTTATTGGCGCAGGGCAAAATCACCCACAGCTTCCCCCACTGCTGGCGCACCAAAACACCGTTGATTTTTCGCGCCACGCCCCAGTGGTTTGTCAGCATGACCGCAAAAGGCCTTCTCGAACAGGCCAAAGACGCGGTCAAAACCGTTCAGTGGCTGCCCTCCTGGGGGCAGGCGCGCATGGAGGCCATGCTTAACAACAGTCCCGACTGGTGTGTTTCCCGGCAGAGAACCTGGGGTGTGCCTATTGCCCTCTTTATTCACAGAGACAGCCAGGAACTACATCCTGAAACCCCGCGCCTGATCGAAATCGTCGCGCAGCGGGTTGAGAAGGAGGGCATGGATGCCTGGTTTGATCTCGACCCCGCTGAATTGCTGGGGGCTGACGCGGAGCATTATGTCAAGGTCACCGACACCCTGGATGTGTGGTTTGATTCCGGTGTCACCCATTTTTCCGTGCTCGGCCCCCGCGAAGAACTTCACTACCCGGCGGATCTGTATCTCGAGGGTTCGGATCAGCATCGCGGCTGGTTTCAGTCCTCCTTGAAGACCGCTCTCGCCATCAACGGCACGGCGCCTTACAGGGCGGTGCTGACCCACGGCTTTACCGTTGATGCCCAGGGCAGAAAAATGTCCAAATCCGTCGGCAATGTGGTGGCACCTCAGAAAGTGATCAACGAATTGGGCGCCGATGTGCTGCGCCTTTGGGTGGCGGCCACAGATTTCAGCGGCGAAATGACCGTGTCTGATGAAATTCTCAAGCGCACAGCGGACTCCTATCGACGGATTCGCAATACCGCCCGCTTTCTGCTCTCCAATCTCGACGGTTTTGATCCGGCCACAGATTCCCTCGCCAGCCATGACATGGTGTGGCTGGATCGCTGGATTATGCACCGGGCGGCCACCCTCCAGGACGAGCTTGTCGCTCTCTATGAGCAGTACAACTTTCACATGATTTATCAGAAACTCCACAATTTCTGCGTCAGTGAGCTGGGCGGGTTTTATCTCGACATCATCAAGGATCGCATTTACACCTGCGGCAGCGACAGCGCTCCCCGGCGCTCGGCACAAACGGCGATTTTCCATGTCGCTGAAGCCTTTGCGCGCTGGATTTCCCCCATTCTCAGCTTTACCGCCGATGAAATTTGGCAATATATGCCCGGCGAGCGCGGCGAAACCGTCTTTACCCAGGAATGGTATCCATTGGCGAAGCTGCCCGACGCAGCGGCAATCAGCGCCGATGACTGGGACAGAATCATTGCCGTCAAGGAAGCGGTTAACAAGGTCATTGAAGATGAGCGCAGTGCCGGCAGGGTGAAGGGAAGCCTGCAAACCGAAGTGACATTGTATGTGACGGCAGACCTCAAGGCGCTGCTTGACAAGGTGGCGGATGAATTGCGTTTTGTCATTATTACCTCCGCAGCTCGAACGGTGGCCTGCGACAGCGGGCAACTTGACAATCATGGTGTTCAATCACCACTCAAGGGGCTGAGGGTCAGTGTAGTGGCGTCCACAGAGGAAAAATGTGTGCGCTGCTGGCATTTTCGCGAGGATGTCGGCCGCCATGCCGATCACCCCGAACTTTGCGGTCGCTGCGTTGACAACGTTGAGGGCAAGGGTGAAAACAGGTTGTTTGCCTGATGCCAAATGCTTCGCAAACCATGATGACAGCTTTGCAGCGATCCCTGTCCCCCAGCGGCGCCTGGTTCTGGCTTTTGCTGGCGATTTTGCTGATCGCTCTGGATCAGGCCACCAAATTGCTGGCATCCGATGTGCTCAGCTATGCCCAACCCGTTGAGGTGTTGCCTTTTCTCAACTGGACACTGCTGCACAACAAAGGGGCGGCTTTCAGTTTTCTCAGTGATGCTGGAGGCTGGCAGCGCTGGTTTTTTACCCTCATCAGCGTCGGGGTCAGCGCCACCCTGATCGTTTGGCTGTTTCGCCTCAGTGGCCGCGATTATTTGCAAAAGCTGGCTCTGGCGTTGATTCTGAGCGGCGCCCTGGGTAATTTGTGGGATCGCCTGTTGCTGGGCTATGTCGTTGACTTCATTCAGGTGCATTATGACAACCGCTACTATTTCCCGGCATTTAATATCGCCGATGCGGCTATTACAGTGGGGGCAATTCTGATGATTTACGATGCGTTTTTTATACGCCGGGAGGAAATCAATGACTGAACTTGCGGTGGGCTCGGGAACTCGTGTAACCCTGCATTTTTCCCTGGCGTTGGCGGATGGAACCCTGGTTGACTCTACCTTCGAAGGGCAGCCTGCAGTTTTTGATGTGGGCGATGGCAATCTCTTGCCCGCCTTTGAAGAAGCGCTTTTTGGTATGGTGGCGGGGCAGGAGGCCTCATTTGATATGCCGCCGGAAAAAGCCTTTGGCCAGCACAATCCTGGCAATCTGCAAACCCTGGCACGGGGTGATTTTTCTCCAGATCTTGACCTGGAGGAGGGACTGGTGATGTCCTTTGCCGACGCCAATCGGGCGGAATTGCCTGGGGTTATCGTCGCCATTGAAGACGACACAGTCACGGTCGACTTTAACCATCCCCTCGCCGGGCATACACTGGTCTTTCGTGCGGCTATCCTTGCGGTGGAGCCGCTGGTCACCCACTAGGAAAGGCAGGCGCCGCTGGGGTGCGAGCCATGGAGCACGGCCGTTTTGCCTGGACGACCTGAATAAACGCCAAGGGTATCACTGATGAAAATTCTTCTCGCCAACCCCCGCGGTTTTTGTGCCGGAGTCGATCGCGCCATCGATATTGTCAATCGCGCCCTGGATATTCACGGTGCGCCCATCTACGTTCGCCACGAAGTGGTTCACAATAAATTTGTGGTCGACAGCCTTCGCGAGCGCGGCGCTGTTTTTGTCGATGAACTCGACGAGGTGCCCGATAACTGCATTGTGATTTTCAGTGCCCACGGGGTTTCCCAGACTGTTCGCAACGAGGCCTTGGATCGTCATCTCAGGGTATTTGATGCCACCTGCCCACTGGTGACCAAGGTTCATATGGAAGTGGTTCGATACAGCGGCGAAGGCCGCGAATGCATTCTTATCGGTCATGCGGGTCACCCGGAAGTGGAAGGCACCATGGGGCAGTACAACAAGGATAAAGGCGGCGCTATTTACCTGGTTGAAAACTGCGCCGATGTGGCCAGACTCAAGGTGAATTGCCCTGAAAAACTGTCCTATGTCACCCAAACCACGTTGTCTGTGGATGATACCGCCCGGGTGATCGATGCCCTGAGGGCGAAATTTCCGTTGATCCAGGGGCCAAAAAAAGACGATATTTGCTACGCCACCCAGAATCGCCAGGACGCCGTTAAACAGCTGGCACTGGAGTGCGATTTGGTGCTGGTGGTGGGGTCTCCCAACAGCTCCAACTCCAATCGCCTGCGGGAGCTGGCGCAACGCTGCGGCGCTGAAGCCTATCTGATTGACAGCGGCGACGATATTTCTGAAAGCTGGTTTGCCGGTAAAACGACGGTGGGCATCACTGCCGGCGCTTCGGCTCCCGAAGTTCTTGTTAAAGAAGTGGTTGCCCGTGTCCAGGTGCTGGGGGCGGCAGAGGCGTCTGAAATGAATGGCCGCAAGGAAAATATCAGCTTTTCCATGCCCAAAGAACTGCGCTGAATCAGATCCTGTGCCTAATTTTTTTGTGGCAGTTCCTTTTCGATCTCGACAACATTTGCAATGGTGGCAAGCAAGGCATCCGGATTTAGACTGATGGAGTCTATGCCCAGTTTTACCAGGTATTCAGCGACGTCGGGATAATCTGAGGGTGCCTGCCCGCAAATGCCCACGGGAATGCCATTGCGATGGGCGCCCTCAATGGCCATGCGAATCATGGTCATCACTCCAGGATCCCGCTCATCGAAGTCAAAGGCGACAACGTCTGAATCCCTGTCGACACCGAGCACCAGCTGGGTTAAATCGTTGGAACCGATGGAAATGCCGTCAAAGAGCTGGCTGAAGGCATCAATCTGAATGACGTTGTTGGGGATTTCACACATCACATAAACCGCCAGGTCGTTCTCCCCCTGTTTAAGTCCCATATCGGCCATGGCAGCGAGTACTTTTCTGCCTTCCTCGACACGGCGACAAAAGGGAATCATCAGTTTGATATTGGTCAGCCCCATAGCATTGCGGGCGCGAAGCACCGCGGCGCACTCCAGGGCAAAACCTTCCGCATAGGCCTCATGGGTGTAGCGGGAAGCGCCACGGAAGCCAATCATGGGGTTTTCTTCGCTAACCTCAAAATTTTCTCCCCCAATCAGCTTGGCATATTCGTTGGTTTTGAAGTCGGACATGCGCACAATCACCGGACGTGGATAAAATGCGGCGGCGATGGTGCCTATGCCCTCGGATAGTTTTTCAATAAAAAAGCTGGCGCCACTGTCATAGTTGGCAATTAACCCCTGTATACGGCTTTTATCCTCATTGTTTGTAACCCGTTGCGGATAGAGCAGCGCCATAGGGTGGGCTTTTATGTATTCACTGATAATAAACTCCATCCGAGCCAGACCGACGCCGTCGCAGGGCAGGGCGCTGAGACGAAAGGCCTGATCGGGGCTGCCCAAGTTGATCATCATGCCCGTCCGCGGTTTGGCCAGGGTTTCCAGTTCGGTTGTGATGATTTTGAAGGGGATGTCGCCGTCGTAGATTTTGCCCACTTCCCCCCCTGCGCAGGACAGGGTGATGCTCTGGCCATCCTTCAGCCTATGGATATCTTCGCCTATTCCCACCACGGCGGGAATGCCAAATTCCCGAGCAACAATAGCTGCGTGGCAGGTTCGCCCGCCGCGGCTGGTGACCATGGCAGCGGCGCGGCGCATGGCAGGCCCCCAATCCGGGCTGGTGCTCTCCGCTACCAGAATCTCGCCCTCTTGAAAATGTGTCAATTGTGAAGCGTCGCTGATCTTGCGCACCACTCCCGATGCTATACCGCTGCCGATGGCGCGCCCGGTGGCTATTGGCGAAGCTTTGGCGGCGAGTTTGTAGCGAACGAGAACGTTGCGGGTTTTTTGCGACGACACGGTTTCAGGGCGTGCCTGGACGAGGTAGAGTTTGCCGTCGACGCCGTCTTTCGCCCACTCGATATCCATTGGGCAGGGCGCGCCTTTTTGCCGGCTGTAGTGAGCTTCGGTTTTCAAGGCGTAATCCGCCAGGGTGAGCGCCTCCCCGTCGCTGATACAGAATTTACTGCGAGCGCTGGCTGGGGTGTCGATATTTTCTATTCCGCTGCCGTTGCTTGCATAGGTCATGGTCAATTGTTTTTCGCCGAGGTGGCGACTCAGCACACAGCGTTTTCCTTGGGCAAAGGTGGGTTTGTGAACATAAAATTCATCGGGATCCACCGCGCCCTGAACAATATTTTCCCCCAGACCGTAGGTGCCGGTAATAAACACCACATCGTTAAAGCCGCTGTCCGTATCCAGGGTAAACATGACACCGCTGGCGCCCAGGTCAGCCCTGACCATCTTCATCACGGCAATGGTAAGGGCGACTTTGAAGTGATCGAAACCGTTGCGGATTCTGTAGCTGATAGCGCGTTCGGTGAAAAGAGAGGCAAAACAGTGGCGGCAGGCCTCGATCAGGTCGGCGCCACCGCCAACATTGAGATAGGTATCGTGCTGGCCGGCAAAGCTGGCGGACGGCAAATCCTCCGCGGTGGCTGAACTGCGCACGGCTACTGTCAGTTGTTCACCGTATTGCCGCTGCAGTTGCCCAAAGGCGGCAATAATGTCCTTTTCGATGTCGTCGGGGATTCCCGCTGCGTAGATAATTTGGCGCGCCTTTTCGCCAATGTCGGCCAGAGAGGTATTGTCGAGTTCGACGGTATTGAATAAAGCCCGCAATGGTTGCCATGCCCCGGCCTTGTCCAGCATGGCTCGGTAAGCGGCGCTGGTAATGGCAAAACCATTGGGAATTTCAATGCCCATTGGCGTCAGCACGCGATACATTTCGCCAAGGGATGCCGTTTTGCCGCCAACGCTGGCCACATCGTCCATGCCCAGTTGATCAAACCAGCGTATATAAGGGTTTTGCGCCATGTGAATTGCTCTTCAGGTTCCAGGTGTTTTTCAACGCCATCCTCAACCCCGCTCAGCAGATTCACAGATGGATTCCAGCTGATTTGATAAGGCGTCTGTAAAAGTATTTTTTGCTGTTCTAATGGTCTAGAGACTAGGCTGATGCAGGCGACTTATCAAGCCGCATCCGCAGTTAATTCCGCGACCTCGGCATTTGCTGATTGAAATGAATGAGTTTCCTTGGGTCACTGTGTTTCTGTTGCCGGCGATATTATTCGATCCCCAGTTTTTGCAGTTTGTAACGCAGCTGGCGAAAGGAGATGCCGAGCTTTTGTGCGGTGGTGGTTTTGTTCCAGCGGTTTTCGTGAAGAGCCTGGGAGATAATCCTCTTTTCAATGGTTGCCAGATAGTCGTCGATGCACTGGCTGCCATCGGCGTGAAAATCCTGTCCCGGCTGGCCTTCCAGACAGTGCGCAGGGGTTTCCGCGGCGATTTTTTTTTGTCCCAGATTCAGATCTTCCTCATCGATGGTGTTGCCGCTGCAGAGGGTAAATGCCCTTTCCAGAGTGTTCTCCAGCTCTCTGACGTTGCCCGGAAACGAGTAGTCTGTCAGCGCTTTGAGAGCCGCTTTCGACAGGGTTGGCGCTGCGCTCTGGGTTTCTCGGGCAAAGCGCTCGAGGAAAACCACCGCCAGTTTGGGTATGTCTTCGCTGCGCTCGCGCAGGGGGGGTACAGCAATTTCGATAACGTTGATGCGGTAAAACAGGTCTTCACGGAAACGGCCATTGCTGACCTCGTCGGCAAGATTTTTGTGGGTGGCGCTGAGGATGCGCACATCGACGGTTTTTTCCTCCTGGCTGCCAATGGGGCGGACGGTTTTTTCCTGAATGGCGCGCAACAGTTTGACCTGCATTGCCAGCGGCAGATCGGCCACCTCGTCAAGAAACAGGGTGCCACCATCGGCGGCGTGAAAGAGCCCCTGTTTATCCTGAATGGCGCCGGTAAAGCTGCCTTTTTTGTGGCCAAAAAATTCACTTTCCATCAGCTCGCTGGGTATGGCGCCGCAGTTGACAGCAATAAAAGCGCCGTTGCTTCTGGGTCCCTGGTAGTGGATGGCTCTGGCGGTCAATTCTTTTCCTGAACCGGATTCGCCGCTGATGAAAACAGGTGCCTGACTGCGGGCTACCTTGGCTATCTGCTGGCGAAGCCGATTCATGGCGGCGCAATCCCCCATGAGTCCGGTATCTTTTTTGGTGTTGGAGGGGCGTTCGTTACCCATCGCAAGTGCGGTTTCCACCAGGTTGCGCAGCCGTTTCAGCTCCATGGGTTTTGAAACAAAATCAAAGGCGCCTTTTTTTAACGCCTCTACGGCGAGGTCGGTATTGCCGTGGGCGGTAATTACCGCCACGGGCATTTGCGGGCATTGAAGCTGTATGGCATCGACAATGTCAAAGCCGTCGCCGTCCGGCAGGCGCATATCGGTGAGGCAAAAGTTAAACCTGTTGTTGGCGATCATTTCCAGAGCTTCTCTGGTATTGCCTGCCTGGGAGACACTGAGGCCAAGGCCTTCCAGCGTCATGGTGAGAAGTTCGCGAATATCGGGTTCGTCATCGACGATCAGCGCCTTACCGGGGCTCATGGCTGGCCTCATTAATGTTGAGAATTTTGTCTGGATGGATAAATGTGATGCGGAAAAAGCCTTTCTCCTTGCCCTGGGGGGGTTGGTATTTGATGGTGGCGAAATTCATGGCGCAAAGTTCCCGGCAAATATAGAGGCCCAGCCCGGAACCCCCTGGTGAGGTTGTAAAAAAAGGTTCGAAAAGTTTGCTGCGATCATCGGCGGGAACGCCGACGCCGGCATCGCAGATATCCACATAAACCACGTTCTGGTCGCTGTGGCGGCTGACGACAATTTCAGCCCAGGGCAGGCCGGTGGCCTCCGTGCTGTATCTCACGGCGTTGTCGAGCAAATTGTTGAGCACCTGCTGTAAGTGAACGGGGTCAAAAGTAACTTCGTCTATGGCGCTTTCAGAAACCCTGACCGCTATTTTTGGCTCGGCGCGATTACCCTGCAAGTAGTTGTCTAGATAATGTTCTAGCCAGGGGCGGATTTTTATCCGCTGAGGTTGGTGGCTGTGTTGCCGGGAGAGCTGAAGTATGCTTTCGACAATATGGTTCACCCGCTTCACTTGGGTTTCGATAATTTCTGTGAGCCTGGTGGTAACCTTGTCGGTTTCCCGTATTTCGGCGAGAAGCTCTGAAGCGTGACTGATGGCGCCCAGGGGATTGCGCACTTCATGGGCGATACTGGCGGTCAGCCGCCCCAGGGAGGCAAGCTTTAACTGCTGCGCCTCCTGGGCGGCAGCGCGAAAATCTTCGAGAAAGATAATGGTTCTGGGGTTGTCACTTTGCTCCAGGCGGGCAAAATTGGCCTGGAGTTCCGTATTGCCCCGTTGGGAAATGAATGGCAGGGTTTTTTGCGCGGGGTTTTGTTTCCAGTGTATCAGCCTTTTCAACAGGCCAGACTCGCCACTGATGCTGTCGCCGATGCGAAAGCTGTGGCTGTTGCCGAGCAGTTCCTGGGCGGCATTGTTTATCTGGTGAATCAGGCCGCTGTCGTCGATGACCACGATGCCTGTGCGCATGCGGTTAATGATGAGTTGGTTGAGCTCTTGCAGCTCTGCCGACAGCTCGGATTCGGACGCGGCGATTTCTTGAGCCGCCACCAGCGCCTTGCTGAGTCTGGAAAACAGCAGGGAAGTGAAAAACAGCAAGAGGCCAAGAACACCGGCGGGCAAGACATTGGCTTGGGTGCGGTCAAACAAGATTGCCGACAGTACGCTTTCGGCAATGATGCAGATACTGGCAATGGCCGGTATCAACACCGCCAGCTGTCCCGAGAAAAAAATCGAACCCGCCGCCACGGTGACCAGCATGAGGTAGCCAAAACCACTGCCCAGCCCGCCGCTGGAGTACATCAGCAGTGTTTGTATGGCGATGTCGGCGATCAGTGTTGCCAGCAGCTGGGATTTTTTCAGGGAGTGGTGTTGAAGCTGGTAAAACCCCAGGGTAATGACGGCAATAACCACATAGCTGATGGCGGTGCTTTGAAAGAGACTGGGCACCGAGGCGCCAAAAACGTCGGGCACAGCATTTGCCGCGATGGCGGCCACTAACAACAGGGCGAGCAAAAAGCGGTAGTACAGGTAGAGGCGCAGTAACCCTGCGGAAAAGCGCTCTTTATTCGTGACTGCGTTAGCGTCGATCATTTACTGCAATACTGTTCCTGTTATTTTGCTATTGGCCGGATTTTAGCCGAAAATAGCCGCCCCTTTCATGGATTGTCCCACTCAAATGACAGATATCAAGATTGCTCTGGCTCAGCTCAATCCCCTGGTTGGCGATATTCCCGGCAACACCGAAAAAGTGATTCAGACCCTTGGCGTCGCCCGTGAAAATGGCGCCTCGGTCGTACTTTTTCCCGAATTGGTACTCACCGGATATCCGCCGGAAGATCTTCTCCTGCGCCCCAGTCTCGATGGTCGCGTTGCTGCGGCCATAGCCCGGCTCGCAGCATTTACACAGGACATTACCGCCGTTGTCGGCTACCCGCGCCGCCGCGATGGCGGCCTGTTCAATATGGCAGGAGTCTTCCAGAATGGCAAACTCATAGCAGAGTATGCCAAACAACAGCTGCCCAACTATCAGGTATTTGATGAGAAGCGCTATTTTGCCTGTGGCGACAGCCCCTGTGTTGTCGACATCGACGGCATTGCCGCAGCAGTCACCATTTGTGAAGATATCTGGCACCCCCAGCCCATGCTTCAGGCGCGCGAGGCCGGTGCCAGGCTGATGCTCAATATCAACGCATCGCCCTTTCACCGCAATAAGCATTCGTTGCGCCAGGCTGTGGTCAAAGAGCGCGCCCTGGAAGGCAATATGGCGGTGGTCTACCTCAATCAGGTGGGCGGTCAGGACGAACTGGTGTTTGATGGCGGCTCCTTTGTCGTTGACAGCAGCGGGCATTTGAGCGTGCAGACACCGATGTTTGCCGAGGGGATTTTTTATACTCGGCTGAGTTTTGATGGCAATGCTGTCAGTGTTGCTGAAAAAGCCGTTGAGCCGCCACTGGAATTGATTCCCTCGGTGTACCAGGCGCTGGTCACCGGGGTCAGGGACTACGTCAATAAAAATCATTTTAAAGGCGTTATTCTCGGCTTGTCGGGAGGTATTGATTCCGCCCTGACCCTGGCTGTTGCCGTGGACGCCCTTGGCGCCGAGCGGGTGGAGGCGGTGATGATGCCTTTTCGCTATACCTCGCAAATGAGCCAGGACGACGCCGCCGAGGAGGCGCGACTTTTGGGCGTCAAATACCAAAGCATCAGTATTGAGCCCTTGTTTGAAGCCTTTATGACCCAGCTTGCCGACGAATTCAGGGGGCTGCCGGCGGATAAGACCGAAGAAAATATTCAGGCTCGCGCCAGGGGCGTATTGCTGATGTCGATTTCCAACAAAAAGGGTTATCTGGTGCTAACCACCGGCAATAAAAGCGAAATGGCGGTGGGTTATTGCACCCTGTATGGGGATATGGCCGGTGGTTTTGATGTGCTTAAGGATGTGCCCAAAACCCTGGTTTTTGAACTCTGCAGATACAGAAACAGCTTGTCCCCGGTTATTCCCGAGACAGTGATAGCGCGGCCGCCGTCGGCGGAGTTGGCTCCAGATCAAAAAGACGAAGACAGCCTGCCGCCCTATCCGGTGCTCGATAAAATCCTCGAACTCTACATCGAAGAGGATCGCAGTGCCGAGGCCATTATTGCCGAGGGCTTTAATGCCGAGGATGTTTACCACGTCATTCGCCTGGTGGATATCAATGAGTACAAGCGTCGCCAGGCTGCGATTGGCGTGCGTATCACCCGTCGCGGTTTTGGCCGCGACAGGCGCTACCCGGTCACCAATGGCTGGAAACCGGGCGCCTGAGGCAGCATTTCAAAAGATTCCTATGGAGGCAACAGTATGTTTTTAGCCATGAACAGATTCAAAATCGCCAAAGGTAAAGAGCAGGAATTTATCGAGCTGTGGAAAAATCGCAACACTTACCTGGAACAGGTGCCGGGATTTAAGCGCTTTCACCTCCTCGCCGGGCCTGTGAAAGAAGGCTATGCCCTGTTTGCCTCCCATTCAGAATGGGATTGCCGGGACTCTTTTGACGCCTGGACGCGCTCTGAAGCATTCCGCAAAGCGCATGCCAATGCGGGCGGCAGCAAGGGAATTTATCTGGAGCCGCCCCAATTGGAACTTTTTGAGTCGGCGCTATAGAAAAGAGGGTTTTTGCAGAGTCAGTGTTTTGCTTTTAGTATGCCTTTTCTAATTTTTATGGGTAGTCTGCCAACTAGTGATACAGGTCTTGTACATCAACACTACTTTGAGGGGATACCCATGAACACTGAAACAACCGCACCAGTTACACCGGAAGCCGATGTTGGCGCAGCTCCAGCCAGTCCAACTCCCAAGGCTACAGCTGCGGCCAAAAAAACGCCGACTCGCAAGCCCGCTGTCAAAAAGACCGTTGAGAAAAAGACTGTTCTCAAAAAAACTGGGGTGAAGAAGCCCATTGCCAAAAAGCAGGAGAAAAAATCATTTGACCTGTTTTTCTCCTCTGAAAAAATCAAGGAATCCCGGGAAAAAATTAAAGACTCGGTAGAAAAAGTGTCAGAAGTGATGAAAAATGTTGCCTATGCCCAGTTGGGTATTTGTGGAAAGATTTACGATGAAGTCGTCAGTCTTTACGAAGAGCGCCGCTCCTATACCGCCAAGCAGTGGATCACCCTGATCAAGCGGGGAGAGAAAGTGCAGAAAAACCTGGAAAAATCGCAAAAAGATCTTGAAAAACGTATTAAGGCCATAGATCTGAAAGAAGACCTCAAGGACAATTTCGGCAAGGTCAAAAGCGGCTACAAAGACGCTTACGGAAAAATCAAGGACTTGACCAAAAAGGCTGCGTAATCTGCCTCGAAATTGCTTTTTAGCGCTTTGAAATTGTCTGCCAGGTCGGTTACCTTATAACCGACCTGGTTTTTCCGCTGTTATCACAGTACTGTTTTCTCTCTACCTCGCCATCATCCTTTCTTATCCCGCGAAAACTTCCGTCTATCGATGAAAGTTGGCGTAGGGCTATTTTGGAAACTACAATTCTTTGGTGCTGGCGTCGACCTGTTCTCCAATCCACTTTGACAGTGGTGGCTCCATCACAAAATGGAAATGAACGGAAATAGGGATATGACCCGTGTTGACACCACCTAAAATACTCTTTGTTTGTACCAAGTCTGGAGGACGCAGCGCACTGGCCGCGCACCTTGCCAACAGGCGGTCTCCCTGGGGAAAAATTGCCGTTGCTGCCTGCTTTGAAGCGGGTCAGCTGCCGGGCAACTATTTTGCTGTTATGAAATCCCTGGGTATTCATTTGCATCAAGACCAGCTCCCCAGCGTTTTTGAACGTTTCGCCGCCGGAGAGGTGTTCGATCAGGTGGTGCTTATTTGCAACCAGGAGCAGGGGGAGCAGTGCGCAATTCTGGGGATGAGCGTGCGCGAGCTTTACGGCCAGGCGCACATAGAAAACTGGTCGATAGGTGATTTTTCCCAGGTCAAGGGCGGCGCCGATGCCATGCGCCAGGCGGTTGCCGAAGCTATAGCCGCCCTTGAGCAGCAGACCGATCAATTACTTGCCAGAATTCATGGCCACCAGTCCCTCAGTCAAAGCAGTGGTTTTTCTCGGGAAACGAACCTGCTCTGACTGCGGCGCCGTAGGCGGCTATTGCCGTGGCGATATCTCCGGTTTCGGCCAGAAAGTTTTTAGCGAATTTGGGAATTTTTGCCGAGATGCCGAGAATGTCGTAGATGACGAGAACCTGGGCATCGGTATTCTTGCCCGCACCAATGCCGATAACCGGAATGTCGAGGGCGTTTGAAATGGTTTCTGCCAATGCCGAGGGCACACATTCCAGCACCAGCATATCGGCGCCAGCTTGTTCAAGGCTTCGCGCATCGTCAAGCATTTTGGCGGCGGCGTCCCTGTCTCTGCCCTGTACTTTATAGCCGCCGAGCTTGTCGACGGACTGGGGGGTCAATCCGAGGTGGCCGCACACGGGGATTCCCCTCTCGGTGAGTTTGAGAATGGTGGGTGCGAGCCACGCGCCGCCTTCAACTTTGACCATTTGTGCCCCCGCCTGCATGAGCCGCGCCGCATTGGCGATGGCCTGGTCGTCGCTGCCATAGGCCATATAGGGCATATCGACAATGATGAACGAGCTGGTATTGCCGCGAGCCACCGCAGCGGTATGGTGAACCATGTCCGCCATGGTGACCGGTACGGTACTGCTGTGCCCCAGGCAGACATTGCCGAGGGAATCGCCGACGAGAATCACTTCGATGCCAGCCATTGCCGCCAGCCGCGCAAATGTGGCGTCGTAGGCGGTTATTACCGCGAATTTCTCTTGAGCATTTTTCATGGCTTTGAGCTTGGCTAAAGACAGGGCATTCATGGTGTGGCCTTTTTTTGATAACTGTTAAAGAAGGTCAGGCGTGGGAGGCCGGATTGTAATAATGTCTGCCGGATTTAACGGTGAGCAGAAATTCCACAAGATTTTTGTAGTCGGCCTCACAGTTGACAATATCGATTTCGGTGGCGTTGACAATCAATAGCGGCGCCTGATCATAGTAGTAAAAAAACTGGGTGTAGGCATCGTTGAGAGCCGCCAGATATTCCGGCGCGATCTGTTGCTCCATGGCTTTGCCGCGGCGGTAGATGCGCTCGAGGAGTATGTCGGTGGGCGCCTGCAGATAAATCACCAGGTCGGGAACCGGGGCATCGACGGTGAGTTGGTCGTACACCATCTGGTAGAGGTTGAGTTCGTTTTCATCCAGGGTCACTTTGGCGAAAATGGGGTCTTTGTCCATAAGGAAATCGGCAATGCGCACAGGCTTGAATATATCGCCCTGGCGCAAGGCCTGCAGTTGCTTGACCCGTTGAAAAAGAAAAAACAGCTGTGTTGGCAGTGCTGCTGACGCGCGATCCTGGTAAAACTTTTCCAGAAAGGGGTTTTCTTCTGCCTGTTCAAGCAGGGTGTCATAATTAAACGTGTGCGCCAAGCGCTTGGCGAGGGTGGTTTTGCCAACGCCTATGGAACCCTCGACGGCAATAAATCCGGGCAGGTCGTATGGCGACAGGTCTAGCTGAATATCGTTTGTCTGGAAAGCCACGTCAGTCTCCATTCGAGAGCGAGACAATACCCCCTGAGGGCAGGTTTGCCAAGAGTTGGGTGATAGAAACTCCACCGGGAAGGCATAGGGTTGGGGCGATATCCGCCAAAGGGTAAATGACAAAGTTGCGAAAGGTCATTTGGGGGTGGGGAATCTGCAGCCTTTCCAGGTCAATGATGGCATCGCCATAAAGGAGAATATCCAGATCCAGGGTGCGCGGCCCCCAGTGCAGGTGGCGGCGTCTGCCGTGGCGCTGTTCAATGCCCTGAAGATGGTCGAGAAGCTCAAGGGGCGCCAGTGACGTCACAATTTTGATCACGGCGTTGATGTAGTCCGGCTGCTCCTGTGGCCCTATGGGGGCGCTGCGATAGAAGCGGGATGTCGCAGTGACTGAGGTTTTCGGCAACAGATCAATGTCCCCAATGGCCGTTGTCAGCTGAACGGCAGGATTGCCGAGATTGCTGCCAAGGGCAATGAAAGCGGCAACAGCACTCATTCGCTGATGGCGTCGCCCCGGGGTTTTCTCTTCGGCCTTCGTCGCCGCTTGCGGCCGCTGTGGCCAGGGTCTTTGCCAAGGGCTTCCACCAGAGTGCGGCGCCCCTTTTCATCGGCGTCCTGGTAGCGGGTCCACCAGTGGCCAAGGTTGTCAAGGTTTTCCCCAGCCTGCTCGCGAAGCAGAACAAAGTCATAGGCCGCGCGAAACCGGGGCAGGCTGATGAGGTGAGCTGCGCGGGTGCCGCTGCGGTTGGGGAGACGAAGTTGCAGTTCCCAAATTTCCCGCATGGGTTGGCTGAAGCGGCGGGGAATGGCAATTCTGTCCACCTGGCGGGCGATAACCATGCCGCCCGCCTTTTGCATGGCCATGGCGGGATTTTCATTTTTTCTCTCATAGCCCGCCTGCGCATTTTCAACCGCAGGCCAGAGTAGCGCCGCCAGCAGAAAAGCCGGGGTGACCCGCTGGTTGTTACGAATGCGCTTGTCGGTATTGGTGAGTGCCTGTTCGATAAACTCCAGATAGAACCCGGACTCATCCCTGGTCACAGCGTCCATGGCTTGAGGAAACAGTTGCGCCATCAAGTTGTGATCCATCAACTGGCGAAAGGTGGCGAGCCCGTAGCCGGAGAGAAATAGCTTGAGCACCTCATCAAAAAGCCGCGCCGGGGCGACGTCGGCAAGCAGGTGAGCCAGAGGTCTTATGGGCGCGGAGGATTCGACACTGATGGCAAATCCCAGCTTTGCTGCAAAGCGAGCTGCCCGCAACATGCGTACGGGATCTTCCCGGTAGCGAGTTTCCGGGTCGCCGATCAGAACCAGCGTACGCTTGTTAAGGTCGTTGATGCCCCCCGTATAGTCAAAAACGCTATCTTCAATGGGGTCGTAGTAGAGGGCGTTGACGGTGAAGTCACGGCGGCGGGCATCCTCCTCAATATTGCCAAACACGTTGTCCCTTAGCAGCATGCCCTGGTCGGATTGAATGGCGTCGAAATGATTGCCGTCACCGTGGCCTGCGCGGAAAGTGGTGACCTCAATGACTTCTCGCCCCATATGGACGTGAACAATACGAAAACGACGGCCGACAATGCGGGAGCGCCGAAAAATGTCCTTTACCTGTTCGGGGGTGGCGTTGGTGGCAACATCAAAGTCTTTGGGGTGGAGATCCAGAAGGGCATCGCGAACGCAGCCGCCCACGACATAGGCCTGAAAACCTTTCTCGGCGAGAGCTTCCACCACCTGGCGAGCCCCTTTGCTGACCTTGCTGGGGTGAAGTTCGTGTTTGCCCGAAGGGATTTTGGCAGAATTGCCCGCAGTCTTGTTGCGAGCCGATCGGGGAGACAGGATTTTAAACAGCTTTTTCAGCATTTAGATACCGGGCGTTGGAAAACACACGTGCGTTGGAGGCGGCATTCTAACACATCAGTGCTGAACCTATTAATCCTGGCGGTAAGCGGCGACGGGGGTATGGCGGAAATGAAAAAGGAGGCTTTACGCCTCCTCCAGTGTCTAGATGCCTAAGATTCGGGTCCTAACCCCCCTGAGTCTAATTGCAATCTGTCAGTCAGTTTATTATTAATGTTTCTTGTTTTTATTTAGCCGAGTGTTTTTTTATTCTTATGCCATGTATAGAGCATATACCGTGCCAAAAAAATAAACTGATAAAAATCATTGCATTACAAGAATTCCAGGTTTTTGTTCGGAGTCTCAAGCATGAGATGCGTTACCTTTTTTCACGAATTGTGTAACCTGGGTTACATTTGAGCGAACCCGCCCCTGAGGTTGAATCAGAAGTAGAGGTTTCAAGACGGGTGTTATTGTCAGTTTCGGGGAATAAGACAGGGGGCAGATTTAAAAGTTCCGCCGGGCTTGAAAATTATTGGCGGTGATCGGGTGCCAACTCATTTTAGGCGCGAATATAAGCGTGGCGGATTCAGGTGTTTCCAGGCAATCTGCCGCGATCTGTGCCGTTGTCAGGCAGTCTTGGTTCTTGGAATGCCCAGTTTTTGACGCCGTTCCCAAAGACATTTACGGCTGATGCCGAGTTTTTTGGCAAGCTCTGTTTCACTCATGGCATCCTGGTTTTCAAGGACAAAGTGGGTGAAATAGTCTTCCAGGGACAAGCCTTCCTGAATATCTTTTTCAAGGGTGCGCTGGTGCCGGTTTTCCTGGATGTATTCGAGAGTGCTGTCGAGATCTGTGTCTATTTCTACCAGAGACAGATTGATGCCGAGAAGGTCGTGGGTAATGGGTTGGCCTTCATCGCAGAGTATCACCGCCCGTTGTATGGAATTTTCCATCTCGCGAATATTGCCGGGCCAGGCATAGGTGGTAATGGCCTGAATGGCGTCTGGCGCCAGTTCCAGCAGGGGCTTGCCCATTTTGATGCAAAATTTGGCCAGCAGATGTTCGGCAATCTGGAAGATGTCCTTGCCTCTTTCGCGCAGGGACGGCAGATTGAGGTTGACCACATTGATGCGGTAGAAAAGATCCTCGCGAAACTTGCCTTCCTGGCAGAGCTTTTGCAAATTGCGATGGGTCGCCGCCAGCAGGCGCACGTCAACCTTGCGAGGCTTGATGGAACCAATGGGGCGAACCTCCCCCTCTTGAAGCACCCGCAGTAGCCGCGCCTGGGCTTCTAAGGGCAGTTCGCCAATTTCATCGAGAAACAAAGTGCCGCCATCCGCCGCAGTGACCAGGCCGGTGCGGTTTTCTGTGGCGCCGGTAAAGGAACCCTTTTCATGGCCAAAGAGTTCGGCCTCGATCAGGGTGTCGGGAATGGCGGCGCAGTTGACGCAGATAATTGGATTGTCGGCTCTGGGACTCTCGTTGTGAATCGCCTTGGCAGCCAACTCCTTGCCGGTGCCGGTTTCCCCGTGAATCAAGACGGTGGCGTCCGTTGGCGCGACCTTGTGAATAATATTGAAAACCTCCTTCATGGCCTGGCTGTCGCCGATCATGCCGCGGCTGGCATGGGTGGGGGAGTTGAACTCCTTGGGCTGGGGCTGGGTGCGCAAAATGCGCTTGATGGAGTTTAAAACTTCTTTCTGATCGAAAGGTTTGGGAATGTAGTCAACAGCGCCAAGTTTCATGGTGTCGACAGCGGATCTGAGGCTGGCATAGCTGGTCATAATGAGAACGGGAACATCTCCGGCCAGTTTGATCAGGTCAGTTCCCGGAGCGCCGGGCAGGCGCAGGTCGCTGATGATCAGGGCGAAGTCAGATAGCTTAAAGCGACTGGTGGCATCCTGAATATTGCTTGCCGCCTCAACGTCGAAGTCATTCCTTTCCAGTAGTTTGCACAGCGAGCTGCGAATCACTTCCTCATCTTCAACTATAAGAATTCGTTGCATGTTTTTGCCTGAAAGTTCCTGTTGATGTCTGTACTCTAAATGTGCGGACAATTTAGGGGGTGTTCATTGTCAGGGTTATTCTCGTGCCCCTGCCGTTGTCCACCGGACTGGCGATTCTGACGCTGCCCTTGTGGAGCCTCATGATGCTGTACACCATTGACAGGCCGAGACCTGTGCCTTCACCCGGATCCTTGGTGGTAAAAAAAGGATCCATAACGCGGCTAATGAACTCTTCGGGAATGCCGCAGCCCCAATCCGTGATGTGAACAATAGCCTGCTGCCCATCGATTTCACCACTGATTTCAATAGCGCCGCCCTCTTTGCTGGCGTCGCGGGCGTTGGCGAGCAAGTTGACGAATACCTGAGTCAATTGGTGGAGATCTCCCCGCACCCTAAAATCTTCGGTAATCGCGACGCGAAATTCAACCACTTTAGCACCTTTGTCCAGTTTCAACAGCTGAATGGCGCTGTTCAAAGCAGTATTGAGGACAATGGGTTTAAGGGTGCGCTGGCTGTCGCTGCGGGAAAAATCCATCAGCGTGTTGACAATGGTGGCAATACGCTGGGTCAATTCGAGAATGATTTCAGCACTTTTGCGGGTTTCGGTATCGCTTGATTCCGCCAGCAGATCCTGGGCAAGACAGGAAATCCCCGTCACCGGATTGCCGATCTCATGGGCGACGCCAGCCGCGAGGCGACCCACGGAGGTCAACCTCTCGGTATGGGCGAGTTCCTGTATCAGCCGGAGTCTCTCAGTAATGTCTTCCATCAACACCACCTGATAACCGGCGTAGACGGGAGAATTTTCCTCGATGCGGTGTTTGCTGAGGTGATACCAGCACACACCCCTGTGGCTGTCTTCCATTTCATGTACGGGCCAGCTGATGTCTTGGGATGCGCAAAATTTCTTCAGGGTGTTGCCCCAGGGCGGCGGCAGGTCACCGATATTGGCGCCTTCCATGTTGACAGACTCAAGGCCGGTGTATTTGGTCATGGCCAGGTTCCACAGAAGAATTTCCCCCTCCGAATCCAGGGAGCACACGCCAATGGGTAAATTCTCCAGCGTGTGGCGGTGATAAAGGCGCAGCTTGTTGAGTTCTGCCGCCAGGCCGGAGAGGACACTGCCGGTGCTGGCGAGCTGGGATTCCAGCAGACTGATATCGTCAACGGCGGCGCCGCCGCCAAAAGGCATAACGCTGTCCATGATCTGGTCTGCGGTCAGGGTGCCGAGTTTGGCGCTCAACTGAAAGCAGAGGCGGTCGCGAAGCATGCGCATTGCCAGTGGGCGGTGATCGTCGAGACTGATACTGAGGGTGTTGACAGCGGCGTCCAGCTCTCTGCGTGCCGCCGGTGCGCCAATGGCCGTCGCTAGTCTGGACTGAATGCCGTCGAGGCTGGTAATCGCCAAACTCTGCCGTTGCGGTGTCGGCAAGTTGTCCACCATGCACTGAAAGCCATGGTGCCGCTCGCTGTCCGAGGTGCGGGTAGCCATGGAAACGCTCAGCGCCACCAAAAGATTGGCCACCAGGGATTCGATCAGCCAGAACGGCCAGTTTTCAGATCCGGTTGCAATATGAACATCAAACAACAACGGTGGCGAGGTATTAAAGCACACGGGAAAAACCACCCCGTAAAGCCAGAAACCACTGCCAACCGCCAGGCCGGCGAGAAACCCCAGGCGGTTAATTTTGGGGGCGTACAGGGTGGCAATCATGCCGGGCAATAGCTGAATCACGCCGATCATGCCGGTAATGCTTAGATCCGTAACACTGTTGGACTTGTTGAATGTCGTGAACAGGCAGACGGTAACGAGCCAGGCGCAGCTGAGCCAGAAGCAGCGCCTGTTGAGCCACACATCCAGGTCGGCATTGCCGCGCCACTGCCCGGGTTTCACCAGATAGGAGGTAACCACAATTTTTCCCAGGGCAATGGCCGTGACAGTGAGCAGGCTGGCGCTGATAAACAACATGGTTACCAGGCTGAGATAGTAAAGCCCGTCAATGCCAAGGGTGGCGGGCAGAACAGAAACATACTGTTGCAATGGCGCGTTCAGGGGCAGGCGCAACCCGGCCCAGAGCACCGGAAACAGGGACAGGGTGATTAATAGTAAAAGAAAGGGCACCATCCACGACGACGTTGAATGCTTTGGCCACCAGTTTGACAGAGTCTGCATAAAACCCTGCTGGGGCAGCAGTAGCGCCATTGGCAACAGCAACAGAATCAGGGCGTAGGCGCTGTCAAAGCGCAGAATCACCTGATCCTGGCCGCTGGTTTCCGCCCAGCTGTTGAGCTCCGCAATGCCGCCAAACACCAGTTGCACCGCCACATAACCACAGCCCAGCAGAGTAATGAGGGCAATCGTGGTGGCAAAGGCGGTAACTCCGGGTAGCGCTTTTGCCGATTTGCCGGGGGCGCCAAAGCAGTAAATGAAAACCGCAACGATGGTGGCGACAGCGCTGGTAAGGCCGATGCTGTCGCTGAACCCTGAATTTCCGGAGTCGCTGAACTGGGAGGAAAAAATGCTGAATTGAGCTGCGGCTATGGGCAGGCTGGCGGTAAACAGCAGTGCGGCGCTCGCTTTTGCCACCGCCGGAGCGCGAAAGCGGTAGACCAGAAGGTCGGGAAGTGTGGCAAAGGCATGGCTGCGGGAAATCCAGCGCAGCGGGTCAATAAATAGCGGCGAAAAGATAAAAATGCCGCCAAAAGCGGCAAGGCCTATCAGTCCGGCAACGCCGTAGCGACCGACGATTTCAACGGCGCCAAAAAAGAACAAAACACCGCTGACACCCATAAACGACAGGGCGAAAATGAGGGGGTGTTGCCAGAAGGTATCGGGAATCGCGCGCAGCTGGGAAAGCGTGGCGATGCCAAGAAAAAGCAGGGCAAAAACCACAAAACTGATTTGTAAATCCATGGTCAGAGAACCCGCCTGCGCCGCTGCCACAGCCAGGTTGCGATGATAAACAGCCCCCAGAGAATATAGGGTCTGATCCAGTTTATTCCCGGCGACGTCAGCCAATGAATGGCCATGGGAAGCAGCACGCAGGCGAGGAGAACCAGAAACGCAGAAAGGCGATGGTTGAGCATGGGGTCAGAATTTCCTTGCCGTCATTGATGAAGCCTCACAGGCGGCCAATGTCTCAGAGGGGCAAAATAAAATCAAGCCGCCGCGTCACGGCAATTTCCGTTGGCGACAACCTGCAGCCGTAGGCCAGTACCTCGACCCCGGCCGCCAACGCCTGCTTCAGGGTCTCTGCATACAGAGGATCAATGTCGGCGGCCACGGTCACCTGTTGTGCACCGCTGTGCTGAACGCAAAAAAACAATACCGCCCTGTGCCCCTGGGCAACCATGGCCATCAGCTCGCGAAGGTGTTTGGCGCCCCTGGAGGTTACAGCGTCGGGAAAGCTGATTAGGCCGCCGGAATTTTCCAGGGTGACATTTTTGACCTCCACAAAACACTGCTGCCGGTCATTTTCGAGAAGCAGATCGATACGGCTGTTTTCATCGCCGTACTTAACCTCGGAGCGCATGCGGTCGTAGCCTCGCAACTCTTTAACGGCTTCTGACTCAATAGCTTCCCGAACCAGCTGATTGGGTCTGGCGGTATTGACGCCAGCGATAAAACCCAGGGTTGTGGTGGTCAATTCCAGGGTTCCTGGCAGTTTCCGTTTCGGATTGTCGCTCAGGGAAAACCAGCACGGGGTTTCGGCAACCACGCAGTGTTTCATGGAGCCGGTATTGGGGCAGTGGACAGTGATGATCTCGCCGCTGGCAAGGCGAACATCCGCGAGAAAACGCTTGTAGCGCTTGAGGATTACAGCTTCGACAAGGGGAGGGTCAAATTCCACGACTTGCCTCCAGCGCCCTGGCCAGGCGCTCGACAGCGATCTGCAAACGGGGCAGCTCTTCTGTGTAGGAGAAGCGGACATGGTTGCGGGCGCCATTGCTGCCGAAATCCGTGCCCGGCGTAAAGGCGACATGGGCTTTGTCGAGCATTTGCCAGCAAAATTGCTCGCTGTCTGTGGCCAGCTGATCAATGCCGGCATAGATGTAGAAAGCCCCCGGCGGGGCGTGGGGAATGTCAAAACCGAGCTGTTGCAATTGTGGCACCAGAAAATCGCGGCGGGTTTTGAAAATTTCCCGGCGCTGTTCGTAAACGGCGATGGCCTCCGCAGACAGTGCGGCCAGTGCGACCTGCTGGGAAATGTTGGGCGGGGAGATGTAGAAATTCTGCGCCATGATTTCGAGGGGTTTTATGGCGTCTTCCGGTACCACCATCCAGCCGAGACGCCAGCCGGGGAGGCCAAAATATTTGGAAAAACTGTTGATGACAAAGGCGTCGTCGCAACTGTTGAGGATGGAAATATCCCCTGCGGAGGAATAGTTAAGGCCGTGATAGATTTCATCGACAATCAGGCGGCCACCGCGTTCGCGCACCGCGCTGCCGAGTTCCTTGAGCTCCTCGGCGCTGAGGGTGTCGCCAGTGGGATTGCTCGGTGAGGCGACAATAACTCCGGCGGTATCGGCGCGCCAGTGCTGGCGCACCTGGTCGGCGCTGAGCTGGTAATTTTGAGACGCATCCACCGCAATGGTGATTGGCGTGCCGTTGCAGCGGCGAACAAAGTTGGCGTTGCAGGGGTAGCCGGGGTCGGGCAGCAACATGGAATCCCCCGGATTGACAAGCAGGTCGCAGAGCATGGCCAGCGCCGCACTGCTGCCGGTGGTGATGACAACCCGTTTCGGGTTGAGGTCAATGTTGTACCTCCGCCCGTAGAGGCGCGCTATGGCAAGGCGCAGAGCCTCTGTGCCCAGGGACGCGGTATAAATGTTGGAAACGCTGGTGGCGATGGCGCTTTGAGCGGCCTGTTGCACTGGCTCCGGCAATGGAAATACGGGTTGTCCCGCCTCCATGCGAATCACGTCCAGGCCTCGAGCTTCCATGGCGATTGCCGCGTCGAGAAAATCGACAACCTTAAAAGATTTCAGATGCTGTAGTTTGTCAGCAAACCCTCGACATTTCATTAATTTCCCCCATACTTGCCGCTTCAACTGGTATAGCCCTCAAGCAGTAACGAAAAAATCTGCTTGAAAAAAGGAGGCTATACTACTATAAACGCGGGTTTGAGTTTGAACGCACAAGCGAGGCGAACGAATGGCGAAGAACGTGGCTACTAATGCTGGCACCAAGGCGGGAACCAAAATGGGGTCTATTGCCCTCCACGGCTATGAGCCTTACAAGGAAAAGAAAGGCGAAGAGTACATGAGCGTTGGCCAGCTCGAGCATTTCAAGAAGTTGCTCTACGCCTGGAAACAGGAATTGATGGAAGAGGTGGATCGCACCGTCTCCCATATGAAGGACGAAGCCGCCAATTTCCCCGATCCTGCAGATCGCGCCACCCAGGAAGAAGAATTCAGCCTGGAACTGCGCACCAGAGACCGGGAGCGCAAACTGATCAAGAAAATCGACTCCACCCTTGAGCGCATCGAAAACGACGACTACGGTTACTGCGACCAATGTGGTATTGAAATTGGCATTCGCCGCCTGGAAGCGCGCCCTACGGCCAATCTCTGTGTCGACTGTAAAACCCTCGATGAAATCAAAGAGCGCCAACTGACCGGCTCCTGATCCATAGGGGAAGCGCAGTCAGTTTTGTGACGGCCAGGGACTTGCCCGCGTCTCATGCTTGAGCCTTATACAGGGCGTTTTGCCCCCTCTCCAACCGGACCACTCCATTTCGGATCTCTGCTTGCCGCCCTGGTGAGCTACCTGGATGCCCGCGCCCACGGGGGCAAATGGCTGGTTCGGATGGAGGATCTGGATCCTCCGCGGGAAGTTCCCGGCGCCGCAAGCCACATTCTCAGGCAGCTGGAAGATCACGGCCTTTTCTGGGATGCCCAGGTCCTTTTTCAAAGCCAGCGCCAGCAGCGCTACGGGGATATTCTTCAGCACCTGTTTGACAAAGGTGTTGCCTATTATTGCGACTGCAGCCGCCAGGCCATTCGCGCCATGGGCGGTGTTTACAGTGGCCGCTGTTACGGCCGTCACGATGTCCGCCGCCAGGGAGCCGCTGTTCGCCTCCATATTGCCGACAACACCACTATTGAATTCTGCGATCTTTTTCAGGGCATTCAGCGCCAGTGCCTGAATACGGAGGTGGGGGATTTCATCGTGCGCCGAAAGGATGGCCTGTATGCCTATCAGCTCGCTGTGGTTGTCGATGACTGCGACCAGAGCGTCACCCATGTGCTGAGGGGTATGGATCTTTTGGACTCTACCGCCAGGCAGCTCTGGTTGATGGCAGTGCTCGGCTATCAGCAACCCGTCTATGGGCATCTCCCGGTGGCGTTAAACCGCAGCGGGCAGAAACTCAGCAAGCAGAATCATGCTCCCAGTCTCGACCAGCAGGGGGTTTGCGACAACCTTTATCAGGCGTTGTCCTGGCTGGGCATAGAGCTCGAAGCCGGCATCGTCAATCCGGAGGAAATTCTCCATTGCGCCGTCAAACATTGGCAGCGCAGCTTGCTGATGGGGCGCCGTGGGGCGCTGGCGCCGCGAGCACACGCCCTCTAGCCCGGAAATTGCACCAGTACACTCTGGAATCTGAGTTTTGCGCGGGTATAACAGGCTTAAACATCATTGCAGCTCGGTAACAGTTTGCTACCGGCTACGTTTGCCTGTTTTTCACTGGATCTCGCCCGATTTGAGCGCACAGGCTCGCTCCGAC
>JALOAH010000125.1 GCA_023228865.1 Porticoccaceae bacterium
CGCCGTGGCCATCAACGCACACGGCGCCATGGTACTGGCGCTGATGATTCTGCTGGTGCTCCATGTGGGCGCGGCGCTGGGGCACCATTTCGTCCTGCGCGACGGCGTGCTGGCGCGCATGCTGCCCTGGCTGGCAAGCGGCGAGCAGCCCATAGCGCCACCAAGTGAGCAACGACCTTCACTTCGCAATCTGGCCGCTGCCGGTATGACGGTGCTGGTTGCCGTGCTGCTGATTGGCTATGCCGCCGCCACCCGCCTGACTGCTGCCCCAGTACAGGCTCCCACTGGCAAAGCCGCAGTGTTGCAGCCCCTGATAACAGGCAGCGCCACCCAGGCACCGCCGTGGCAGGTGGCAACCGCCAACAGCCGTATCCGCTTTGCCGGTGTCCACGCAGGCCGCCGTTTTAATGGTCATTTCAGCGACTGGCAGGCCGCCATCCACATTGATAGCCAGGCGCCGCAACACTCCTTTATCTCTGCGGTGGTTGCCACCGGCTCGGCAACCGACGGTGTGCCCCTGCACGACCGCTCACTGCCCCAGGGCGAATGGTTTGACGTCGCCAATCATCCCTACGCCACCTTTCGCAGCACCGCCATAGAACCCATAGGCGACAACCGCTATGGGATTACCGGCACCCTCACCATCAAGACCCACGCGGTGGAACTGAAGCCATTGATATTAAGCCTTGAGGGCGACACCGCACGGATCAGCGGCAACGTCGAGATAGACCGCGCCACGGTGGGTATGGGCATGGAATCAGACCCCAGCGGCCAGTATGTGTCGCGCGCCATTGAAATCCAAGTCGATGTCGAGGTCAGGCGATGACGGTAAACAGATTTACCCGTGTCGCCACGGTTTTGGGGATAAATCAATGACTCTGACCCTATAGGTTCCTTTTGTGCTTTTGTTGGGTCAAGATAGTTGACGCCAGACAGGCGATATTGTCCTCGTTGATAAATAAGCGGTTGAGTACCTAGCAACCGGGGTGTTCATGCTTATCGCTTGCAGGCAAGCTCCTACGCTACCAGGGGTTTATAAAAGCTTGCCCGGATTGATAATTCCCTGGGGGTCAAAAATAGTTTTAATTGCCAATTCTGCAGCTATTTCCGCTTCGCTGAGACCAAAGTGGAGGTGGTTGCGCTTTAACAGGCCAATGCCGTGTTCTGCTGAAATGCTGCCGCCGTGGTCGCGCACCAGGTTGAGAATGGCCTGTGAAATGTTGTCGTTGTTGTTGGCGAATTCGCTGGCTGGCCAGTGCTCGGGCTTGAGTATATTGAGGTGGATATTACCGTCTCCCAGGTGGCCAAACCAGATGCTTTGCAGGTGGGGAAATGTTGTCGCCAGGAGCGCGTCTATGCGCTCGATAAATTGCGGCAGTTTTTCGAGGCGCACGGCAATATCGTTTTTAAGGGGTGTGAATGGCGCCAGGCTTTCGGAAATATTTTCCCGCAATTGCCAAAGCTGTTTGGCCTGCTGCAGCGACTGGCCGATGATGGCGTTATCTATATAGCCACTGCGTTGGCAGTTTTCAAAAAACTCGGTGATGGCATTTTCATTATGGGGAGTATCGAATTCCAGCAACCCGTAGCAGGGCATGGCTTTGGCGAAGGGGTTTTGCTGGCCGCTATGGGCGGTTACAGCGGCGATTGCTTGCTGCGTGAAAAATTCGCAGGCGCTTAATACAAAGCGGTTTTTCGCATATTGAAAGGTATTGAGTAAATCAGAAATTTGCTGCGCCGACACCAGCATCACCGTTTGGGGTGGCGGCGGTGGTTGCAGTTTAAGGGTGATCTCGCAGATAAAACCGAGAATGCCTTCGCTGCCGATAAAGAGGTGGCGCAAATCGAGCCCGCAGTTGTTTTTAATCAGGCCGCGATTGAGGTTAAGAATTTCACCCTTGCCGGTGACCACTTTTAAACCGGTGACTTGCTCCCGTGTGCCGCCGTAGCGAATGACATGGATGCCGCCAGCGTTGGTGGCGACATTGCCGCCGATCTGGCAACTGCCCTCTGACGCCAGACTCACCGGGTAGAACAGACCCTGTTGTTTGGCGAATTCCTGCAGCTGCTGGGTGATTACGCCGGCCTCAACGGTGACGCCCTGATCCTCTTTCGAGAAATGGAGGATGCGCTTCATGCGCTCCAGGGTGACCACCACTTCGCCATCTTTGGCAACGGCACCCCCGCTGTAGCCGGTGCGGCCACCGGAAGGCACCAGAGCAATATTGAGCTCGTTGGCCAGCAGGACAATTTTCTGTATTTGCTCAATGCTATTGGGTCGGACCACCAATGAAGGCTTGGGTTGCCAGAGGGTAGTTCGGTCGCTGCCATAGGGGCGCATGTCGTGAGGATCGCTGATGACGCAGTCATTGCCAACAATGGCGCTGAAGCGGTCGATCAGGGCACTGGTCACCCTAAAACCCCATTTGGTTGAAGATGCGTTCCCGCAGCAGCGGGCTTTCGTTGGCCAGGTGATGGCGGGCGCCCGCGACAATAATTTGTTGGCCGTTGGGAAATTTTTTCGCCAGCAGTTTTAAATTGAAGCGCCAGGCCAGGGTTGTATCCTTGTCGCCCTGAAGAATGGTGAGCGGATAAGGATTGGGCGTCATGGCGCGGCATTCTGCAACCCAGTATTTCATGGCGCCAAGCCAGGCGATGGGAATACGCCGCGCCTGAAGGGGGTCGTGTTTTTCAAGAAAATCGAGAAAGTCTTCATCGCCGGAATTGGCGATAAATTTTCGCGCCACCCCCTTGAGGTACTTATGGGTGAGTGCGTAGACCATGCGGTTGAGGGACCACATAGCCGGCTCCACCAGGGGAGCGAGCAGGGTTGCCTTGTTTAGCTGGCAGTCGCCGCTTTTGGCGGCATCGCCGAGGTATTTGAGGACAATGGCGCCGCCCGTGCTCTGGCCAATGGCGGAGATGGGAACAGAGAAACGCTGGCATACCCGCTGCAGCAGGGTTTCGAATACCGTAACGTAGTGGTCGAAGGTGTCGATGCTGGCGCGCTCGCCGCTGGAGAGGCCGTGACCGGGCAGATCAAAGGCAATAACGCCGTAGCCTTTGGCGAGCAGATAGCGAATCAGGTGGCCGTAAAGGCCAACGTGGTCGAAATAACCGTGAACCACCATGACCATGCCTTTTTCCGGCACCATTTGCGAGTTGTCTGGCAGCCAGTAGTGGCAGGCGATAGTCCAGCCGTGGTTGTCGCTATCGGTGTCGGCAGGGGGTATAAATACTCGCCCCCAGCGATGAAAACAGGTTTCGCCGAAGTCGATGCCGTAGAGCCGCAGGTAGGTTTGTTCGAGCCGGGTTTGGGAAATGGGCTGATCGCGATGGGGATCAAACTCGAGATCGGGCAGGCAGGCGCGAAGATCCTGAATCTGCTGGAGGGTAAGGGAGAGTTCAGGCGCCCGGCTGCCTGAACTCTTTGTGTCTTCTGCAGTTAAAGGCCTGGTCGCCACGGTATCAGATGCATCCGACATGGAAAATCACACTCAGTTGATGCGCGGATCAAGCTCCCCGCTTTCATAGCGCTTGAACATGGCTTCGAGGCTCAACGCCTTGATTTTGCTGGCGTTGCCCGCCGTGCCAAAGGCCTGGTAGCGCGCCAGACAAATCTCTTTCATGGCCTTGGTGGATGCCGCCAGGTATTTGCGGGGGTCGAATTCGCTGGGGTTTTGCGCCAAAAAGCGGCGAATGGCGCCGGTGCTGGCCAGGCGCAGGTCGGTATCGATATTGACTTTGCGCACGCCGTGCTTGATGCCTTCAACGATTTCCTCCACGGGCACGCCGTAGGTTTCGGGAATTTCACCGCCAAATTCGTTGATCACCTTGAGCCACTCCTGGGGCACGGAAGAAGAGCCGTGCATGACCAGGTGGGTGTTGGGAATGCGGGCATTGATCTGCTTGATGCGCTCGATGGCGAGAATGTCGCCCGTGGGCGGACGGGTAAACTTGTAGGCGCCGTGGCTGGTGCCAATGGCAATGGCGAGAGCGTCCACTTTGGTGGCTTTGACAAAATCCGCCGCCTCGTCGGGGTCGGTGAGCAACTGGCTGTGATCCAGTGTACCTTCAGCGCCGACGCCGTCTTCTTCGCCAGCCTGTCCGGTTTCGAGAGAACCCAGACAACCCAGTTCACCCTCTACGGAAACTCCGCAGGCGTGCGCCATGGCCACGGCCTGCTGGGTAACGGCGACATTGTAGTCGTAGCTTGCCGGCGTTTTGCCGTCTTCCTGGAGCGAGCCGTCCATCATCACCGACGAGAATCCCAGCTGAATGGAGCGCTGGCAGATCGCCGGGCTGGTGCCGTGATCCTGGTGCATCACCACGGGAATATGGGGAAACTCTTCAATGGCGGCGAGAATCAGGTGGCGCAGGAAAGGCGCGCCGGCATATTTTCGCGCCCCGGCGGAAGCCTGGACGATAACCGGGGAATCGGTTTCGTCGGCCGCCTCCATAATGGCGCGCATTTGCTCGAGATTGTTGACGTTGAAAGCCGGTACGCCATAGCTATACTCGGCGGCGTGATCCAGCAGTTGTCGCATTGAAATAAGAGCCATAATGTATTCCTAGAAAACCGTATTCGGGGTCGTATTGGGGTCTGAGCCCTGTCATCTGTTTGCGTAGGAGCCAGCCCTGCTGGCGATACTGTACCTCTAAGGCAACTATCGCCAGCAGGGCTGGCTCCTACAAATCATCTACACTGTCAGCCCGGTGGCCTCATCGATGCCCAGCATTATATTCATACACTGAATGGCCGCGCCGGACGCGCCCTTGCCAAGGTTGTCGAGGCGCGCGGCCAGCAGAATCTGATCGCCGTGACCGAAGACAAAAATTTCGGCGCGGTTGGTGTCGTTGCAGGCAGTGGCGGGTAAAAAACCGTTTTCCAGCAGCGGCGCAGCATTTGCGGGCATCACTTTAACAAAGGTTTGATTGCGGTAATGCTCGGCGAAAAAACCCTGGACATCGGCGGGGGTCAGCGCTTTTGGCAGCAGCCTGGGCAACAGGGGCACTGCCACCACCATGCCCTGGGCAAAATTGCCAACGATGGGGGTAAACAGGGGTTTGTTAGTCAGCCCCGTCATCGCCTGCATTTCCGGCAGGTGCTTGTGTTCCAGACCCAGGGCATAGAAGCGGGGGCTTTTCATGGCCTCCGGCAACGCCGCGGGCTCTTCGTAGCTGGCAATCATTTCCTTGCCGCCACCGCTATAACCAGTAATCGAATAGGTGGTTGCCGGGTAATCCGCTGGCACCAGTCCGACGGCGATCAGAGGTTGCATGAGCATAATAAAGCCGCTGGCGTGACAGCCGGGAATGGCGACTTTGCGGGCGTTCTCCACCCGCTGGTGATGACTGGCGCTGAGTTCGGGCAGGCCGTAAACCCAATCCGGGTGAGTGCGGTGGGCAGTGCTGGCATCAAGAAAGCGGGTGTTGCTGTTGCCGTCTTCAAGCAGAGCAACAGACTCACGGGACGCGGCATCCGGCAGACACAGAAAAACAATATCGGCATCGTTGATGTAGCGCGCTTTTGCCGCCACATCTTTGCGCTGGGCTTCAGGAATGCTGAGAATGTCGATATCGCTGCGGCTGGCAAGGCGCTCGTCAATTTTGAGCCCGGTGGTGCCATGCCTGCCGTCGATAAATACTTTGTAAGCCATCAGTCTTTTGCCCGCACTTCGAGGATTTCCACGGCGGGCAACACTTTACCTTCCACATATTCGAGGAAAGCGCCGCCGCCGGTGGAGATATAGGAAATTTTATCGGCAATGCCGTATTTGTCCACCGCCGCCAGGGTGTCGCCACCGCCGGCAATGGAGAAGGCGCGGCTGTCGGCGATGGCTTTGGCCACCACTTTGGTGCCTTCGCCAAACTGGTCGAATTCAAACACACCCACAGGGCCGTTCCAGATAATGGTGCCCGCCGCCTTGAGAATGGCCGCCAGGTTTTCGGCGCTTTGCGGGCCGATATCGAGAATCATGTCATCCTCGGCGACATCATCAACAGCTTTAACTGTTGCCTGGGCAGAGTCCGCAAACTCCTTGGCCACCACCACATCCACCGGCAGGGGAATGCGGGTTTTCGCCATCAGCCGCTGGGCTTCGGGAATCAGGTCGTGTTCACAGAGGGACTTGCCCACCGGCTTGCCCGCTGCGGCGAGGAAAGTGTTGGCAATACCGCCGCCCACAATCAACTGGTCGACCTTGCCGGAAAGGTTGTCGAGCACTGTCAGTTTGGTGGACACCTTGGAACCGGCAACAATTGCCACCAGCGGCAATTGCGGGGAGGCCAGCGCCTTGCCGAGGGCTTCCAGTTCTGCCGTCAACAAAGGCCCGGCACAGGCCAGCGGCGCAAACTTGGCGACGCCGTGGGTGGATGCCTGGGCGCGGTGGGCAGTGCCAAAAGCATCCATGACAAAAATATCGCAAAGGCTGGCGTAAGACTGGGAGAGGTGGTCCTGATTTTTCTTTTCGCCGCTATTGAAGCGGACGTTTTCAAGGAGGACAACGTCGCCATCGTCAAGATCGACGCCGTGCTGCCAGTCTTTGACCAGTTTTACCGGTTTGCCGAGCAGTTTACCCAGGTGTTCCACCACCGGCTGCAGGGAAAACTCCTCGCTGTACTCCCCTTCCACCGGGCGCCCCAGGTGGGACATCAATATCACTTTGGCACCTTTTTTGATCGCCAGTTCGATGGTGGGCAGCGCCGCGCGAATTCTGGCGTCGCTGCTGACAGCGCCATCCTTGATGGGCACATTGAGATCTTCCCTGATAAGCACACGCTTGCCCTGGAGCTCAAGATCAGTCATTTTTTTAACAGACACGGTCATGTACTTTCCTCAACCTTTTTAAAAACCCTGGAAGATGGGTGCCTTACGCAAGCCAGACGGGTGTAAAACAAGCGCTTAACCGGCGAATCAGCGAGATTCGCGGCTTATTTTAGCCTGCCAGTGAAGCAGTACGTCAATCATTCTGTTGGCATAACCCCATTCGTTATCGAACCAGATCAACAGTTTTATCAGGCGCTTGCCTGCAACTCGAGTCTGGCTGGCGTCAACAATGCCGGAATGGGGGTCGTGGTTAAAATCGCAGGAAGCCAACGGCTCCTCAGTGTAGCCCAGAATACCCTGCAATTCTGTGTCCGCCGCTTCTTTCATCAGACTGTTGACTAACGCCGGGGTGACGTCGCCGTTGACCACCACGGAGAGATCGATGGCAGACACATTTTGCAGGGGCACGCGCATTGCTTGGGCTTCAATGCGGCCATTCAATGCCGGCAACAAGCGGCCAATGCCTGCCGCCAAAAAGGTGTCCACGGGAATCATCGACTGAATGGCGGCGCGGGTTTTGCGCAGGTCTGTGTCGTGGTAGGAGTCCAGCAACGGCTGGTCGTTCATGGCGGAGTGAATGGTGGTGATCACGGCGGCATCGATACCCAGCCTGCGATCCAGCACCGCCAGCACCGGCACCACACAGTTGGTGGTGCAGGAGGCGGCAGAGACAATCGTGTGGCTGCCGCAAAGGTCATTCTCGTTGACGCCGCAGACGATGGTGGCGTCAACATCCGCCCGCGCCGGCTGGGAAAACAGCACCCGGCCGGCGCCGGCCTGCAGATGTTTCTCGGCCTTGCTGCGCTCATCAAATGCGCCGGAGCATTCCAGCACCACATCCACATTGCGCCAACGGAGATCGTCGAGATTTGCGGTGTGACTGATGGCGATGGCTCGGCCGTTGACCACCAGGTGTTCGCCATCAACGCTGACCTCGCCGGGAAAGCGGCCGTGGGTGGAGTCGTAACGGGTCAGATAGCGGATGGTTTCCACATCCGCCAGCTCGTTGATGGCCACCACCGCCAGCCTGGCGGTGAGATCGCGCTCATAGAGGGCGCGAAATACACAGCGACCGACGCGGCCAAAACCATTGATGGCCAGTTGCAAAGGCAGGGGTTCCCTGTTCAATTCAGCAACGACTCCACCGCTGCAACCACCTTGTCTTCGGTAATGCCAAAGTGGTTGTAGAGATCCGTGGCGGGAGCCGAGGCGCCAAAGCTGGTCATGCCGACAACAGCGCCGTCGAGACCGACGTATTTGTACCAGAAGTCGGCATGGGCGGCTTCTACAGCAACCCGGGCGCGCACATTCGGGGGCAAAACGCTGTCGCGGTAGGCTTTGTCCTGAGCGTCAAACAGCGCGGTACAGGGCATGGACACGACGCGAACATTTTTACCGGCCCCATTGAGTTTGTCGGCAGCGGCAACGGCTAGGGACACTTCCGAGCCGGTGGCGATAATCAGCGCTTGCGGCGTACCGGCACAGTCTTTAAGCACATAGCCACCTTTGGCAATGGCTTCGACCTGATCCGCATTTCTGGGCTGGTGGGGCAGATTCTGGCGGGAAAAAACCAGCGCCGCGGGGCCGTCGCGACGCTCAATGGCGGCTTTCCAGGACACGGCGGACTCCACGGTGTCGCAGGGTCTCCAGGTGTGAACATTGGGGGTGGTGCGCAAATTGGCGAGCTGTTCCACCGGCTGGTGGGTGGGGCCGTCTTCGCCGAGACCGATGGAGTCGTGGGTAAAGACAAAAATACTCTGCTGTTTCATCAATGCCGCCATGCGCACGGCGTTGCGGCAGTACTCCATAAACACCAGAAAGGTGGCGCCGTAGTTGATAAAGCCGCCGTGCAGGGCAATGCCATTCATGATGGCCGCCATGGCAAATTCACGAACACCGTAGTGGAGGTAGTTGCCGGAGGCGTCTGTGGCGGAAATGCTCTTGGCGCCCTTCCAGATTGTCAGATTGGAACCGGCGAGATCTGCAGAACCGCCAAAGAGTTCCGGCAGCAGGGGGCCAAAGGCGTTCAAGCAGTTCTGGGACGCTTTGCGGCTGGCGATGGTTTCGCCTTTTTCCTGACACTGCTGAATGTAGGCGGCGGCATCGGCGGCAAAACTGGGGGGCAATTCTCCCCCCAAACGACGCTCAAGCTCGAGAGCCTGCTGGGGATAGGCGGTGCGGTAAACCTCAAATTTCTGCCACCAGGCTCTTTCCACGGCCTTGCCGTTTTCAAGGGCATTCCAGGCGGCGCGAATATCGTCGGGAATTTCAAAGTCACCGTACTTCCAGCCCAGTTGCTCGCGGGTGGCGAGGATTTCGTCGGCACCCAGAGGCGCGCCGTGACAGTCTTCCTTGCCCTGCTTGCCGGGGGAACCGAAACCGATAATGGTTTTGCAGCAGATCAGGGTGGGTTTGTCGGTTTCTGCCCGTGCAGTTTCAATGGCCGCCTTGACGGCTTCGGCGTCGTGGCCGTCGACATTGGCAATCACCTGCCAGCCGTAGGCTTCAAAGCGCTTGGGAGTGTCGTCGGTAAACCAAGCGGGCGCTTCGGCGCTGCCGTGAACTTCACCGTCAATGGAAATGCCGTTGTCGTCGTAGAAGGCGATCAGCTTGCCCAGCCCCAGGGTGCCCGCCAGGGAGCAGGCCTCGTGGGAGATGCCTTCCATCAGGCAGCCATCGCCGAGAAAGGTGTAGGTATAGTGGTCAATAATATCGTGGCCGTCGCGGTTGAACTGAGCCGCCAGCACTTTTTCCGCCACCGCCATGCCCACCGCGTTGGTTATGCCCTGCCCCAGGGGTCCCGTGGTG
>JALOAH010000126.1 GCA_023228865.1 Porticoccaceae bacterium
ACTTTATTCTTTGACATTAAACTGCTCTCCACAAAACACCAACCCGCCGCGCTTGTTTTTCAGGCACCGCAACGATTATTTAATTATCCACTTGGTCAGTATATGATAATCATTTAGGCTCAGCATGACAACTGCCCAGACGGGAAGCAGTTAACCAGGGTTAGGAAGAAAAGACGCGCCACGAAGTTATGGCGCAAAAAACAGGCTTGAAGAAGGGTTTTTCAATAATCAGATGTGAAATTCGAAATAATCAGTGATTGTTTAATCAAAAACAATTTCATAAATAAAGGCAATATTACGTAAAATTTCCGCTTCGGAAAAGACGTTTCTGCCAGTCAGTTCCTTGTATTCAGTGGAAATTGTGAAGGGCGTGCCGCCAACGCCAATGATCAGGAAATAAAGGCGAGCCGGGTCGCACTGCCTGACAGTGCCTTCAGACTGGCCACGGCGAATAATATCAACAATAAGGCTGAAGTGATCACGCAAAAAATGGTCGATGACCCACTTCAGGCGCTCGGTATCCTGATTGCCTTCTGAGGTAAATATACGGTGGATTTGGGGATACCTGGCAGAAAATCTGACAAACTGATCAATAAATATTTTAAGTGCCAAGCTGGCGGTTTTTTCGTGATTACAGCTGAGGTTGTCATGCATTTCCTGACCGTATTTGCTGAGAACACCTTCTACAGTGGCAATCCACAACTGATCTTTGGATTTAAAATGATAGAGCACCAGCGTATGGGTAACACCGGCAAACTCGGCAATGGTTCTTGTGGATGCGCCGTCAAAACCCTGAGCGCCAAAGCACTCCAGTGCCGCCGCCAAAATACGGTCACGAACCACATCGGCTCGCTTCTGGGTATTTTTTTTTCTTGCATCCTCTTTTTTAACGGGCTTGGTGGTTTTTGAGCCGGTTCGACTTTTTATTTCAGGCACTTTGGCAACTGTTTTGCGATCCTGCTTAACTGCAACAGGATCAGTTTTCAGATCCATATTCGCCGACTTTGAGTCTGTACTTTTTTGATTCATAAAATCAAGGCCAAATAAGCTTTATTAGACTATGGTAACTCTGATTAATTATGTTTTCGTCACTCCCGCGCAAGCGGGAGTCCAGAAAAATCAAGCGATTATAGATTCCCACCGGCGCGGGAATGACATTAATCAGAGTTTCCCTATGTTTAACACTCAGCGTAACACCAGACTTCAGTATTCACACCTATAATCACGGTACCATTAACAGCTATGAGCATAGGTGCTGTTATCACCGGGTCGCAAGGGGCGACAAACAGCAACAGCAACAGCAACAGCAAGAAAATACGGGTTTAGCCGCGAGCTTTCATAACCAGGCACAATTTGGCCAGTATACTGACGATTCAAAGTCAGTACCAGCAGCGGCGGTCAAAGTTTCTTCACGGGACTGCTGGGTTAGAACGGGTGCCCCCTTGAGACTTTAGCGAGCAGAATTGCTGCTAGACTTACCCGGAAGCACGGGAACGGAAGAATATTGTCGACCTGGAAATTTTATGTTGCATCAATACAACCCCATAAAATACAAGGATATTCCTGCCGCTCCATGGGCATTCCAAGGGCGCACATTAAAATAGGCAGGAGATCTGTTTTATTGCCGGGTTAATAGTATTCTTTCCGCTTGATTTCGTCTTATGGCTGGCTCTACCAGTCAGTGAATTTTGGTCAGGATCTGAAAACTCTATCAAATTGATAGTATCGCTGACTCAGACTGTAACTCCCAGGAGGTTTTATGAAAAATCGCTACCAAGCTGTTGAGACATTCACCATCAATAGCAAGGAATACAGCTATTTCCCTTTCAATGAGGTCGGAAAATACTTTGCCCTCGACAGGCTGCCGTTTTCCATCAAAATCCTTCTCGAAAACCTCCTCCGTCATTGCCACGAGGATTTTGTCGACGAGAGTCATATCGAAGCCGTCGCCGGCTGGGATTCGCAGAAAGAGCCCGATACAGAAATCGCTTTTGTACCCTCACGGGTAATTTTGCAGGATTTTACCGGGGTTCCTGCCATTGTCGATCTCGCCACCATGCGAGATGCCATGGCGTCTCTGGGGGGCGATCCTGACTTGATCAACCCTCTCTCCCCTGCCGAACTGGTTATTGACCATTCGGTTATGGTCGACTTTTTCGGCCACAGGGACTCTTTGCAGCGCAACACCGACCTTGAAGTTGAACGCAATAAAGAGCGTTATCAATTTCTGAAATGGGGTCAACAGTCCTTTAACAATCTAAAAGTAGTGCCGCCGGGAACCGGGATTGTTCACCAGGTCAATTTGGAATATCTGGCGCGAACAGTGTTCAGCGCCGAGAAAAACGGCAGATTGCTGGCCTATCCCGATACCCTTGTCGGCACCGACTCCCACACCACCATGATCAATGGTCTCGGCGTACTCGGCTGGGGGGTCGGTGGGATCGAAGCTGAAGCCGCGATGCTCGGACAGCCCATCTCCATGCTGATTCCCCAGGTGGTGGGTTTTCGTATTACCGGAAAAATGGCTGAGGGCGCCACGGCCACCGATCTGGTACTCACCGTCACTCAAATGCTGCGCAAGCGCGGCGTAGTCGGCAAATTTGTTGAGTTTTTTGGCTCCGGCCTCAAGCATCTCAGCGTGGCCGACCGCGCCACCATAGCCAATATGGCACCAGAATACGGCGCCACCTGCGGCCTCTTTCATATCGACGAAGAAACCCTGAATTATCTGCGCTTTACCGGTCGTGACAATCATCAGATTGAGTTCTGTGAAACCTACTTAAAGCGCATGGGGTTCTGGCATGAAGACGGCAAAGCGCCAGAGGCAGAATACAGCTCCACACTTCACCTCAACCTGGCAGACGTGGTTCCCTGTATTGCCGGCCCCAAGCGCCCCCAGGATCGCATCCCCCTGGATCAGGCAAAAACGGCTTTTCTCCATTCACTCCATGAAACCATCAAAGTCCGGGAAAGCCGCCAGCAAACCGCAGAGGCGGGTTTTGAGGATGAAGGCGGTGATACCGCCATTGGCCAGCTTCCGGCAGAGGGCGCCGTTGAAGCTCGTTATAACGGCCAAAGATTCACCCTTGAAGATGGCGACGTGGTTATAGCGGCAATTACCAGTTGTACCAATACCTCCAATCCAGAAATCCTCATTACCGCTGGGCTTCTGGCCAGAAATGCCGTCAGCAGAGGCCTGACAACCAAGCCCTGGGTAAAAACCAGCCTGGCTCCCGGATCAAAAGTCGTCACCGACTATCTGGAAAAATCCGGGCTTATGCGCGATCTCGAAAAACTCGGATTTTTCCTCGTCGGTTATGGTTGTACCACCTGCATCGGCAACTCGGGGCCTTTGCCCAATGAAATTGAACAGGCTATCGATGAAGGCAATCTGACGGTGAGTTCGGTGCTGTCCGGCAATCGCAATTTTGAAGGCAGAATTCACGGCAAGGTTCGCAACAACTACCTGGCATCCCCGCCACTGGTGGTTGCCTACGCCCTTGCCGGCACCATGGCGGCAGATATCAGCAAAGACCCCCTGGGGAACGACAGCGACGGCAATTCGGTCTATCTCGCCGACCTTTGGCCGAGCAGCGAAGAAATCAAACAAGTGATTGGCGAAAACCTCAATTCGGAAATGTTCACCAATAAATACGCCGATGTTTATACGGGACCCGCTAGCTGGCGCAGCCTCAATGTCGACGGCGACGCGCTCTACAGTTGGCCTGATTCCAGTTATATCAAAAAAGCTCCTTTTTTTGATGGCATCACCGCAACGCCACCGCCACTGACAGCCATCACCCGCGCCCGCTGCCTCGTCAAAGTGGGCGACAGTATTACCACAGACCATATTTCCCCCGCCGGCGCTATAGATATTCACAGCCCTGCGGGGGAATATCTGCAATCTCTTGGCATACCGCCAAAAGATTTTAATTCCTATGGCTCCCGCCGCGGCAACCACGAAGTCATGATGCGGGGAACCTTTGCCAATGTGCGCTTAAAAAACAGCCTGGCACCAGAGACAGAAGGTTCCTGGACATGCCACTATCCCAGCGAAACAATAATGAGTATTTTCGCAGCGGCAGAACAATATCGTCGCGAGCAAGTGCCCTTGATTGTTCTTGCGGGTAAAGAATACGGCACCGGATCATCCCGCGACTGGGCAGCAAAAGGCCCTGCATTACTGGGGGTAAAGGCGATCATTGCCGAAAGTTACGAGCGCATCCACCGCTCCAACCTGGTGGGCATGGGTATATTGCCGCTGCAGTTTAAGGACGGCGAATCCGCCGAAACTCTCAACCTTTGCGGCAATGAAATATTTACCATTGAACTGATCAATCCACAAAAAACCCAGCTTGCCGTCACTGCAGAAAATCCGCAAACTGGCGAAATCCTCTGTTTCAGCGTCAAAGTGCGAATCGATACAGCCAATGAATTCAAGTACTATCACAATGGTGGTATTCTTCACTACGTATTGCGCAAACTGGCCGAAAAAAGCTGACCGCCAAACCCTGTCAGGGAATTGATGCTGCCCGCCCGTTTTCGGCATTTAATTTTTTGAAGCAGGCGGAACCACAAAAAAATGAATTGAGACAGGCAACCCATATTCCCAATGGGGGAATATGGTGCAAGCCATAATCTTTACTGGCTTGGCCATGACCATTGCGCAGACGAAAAAATGATCACACTTTCTCACCCTAATTAACGAATTGAATATAGATACCATGGCAAAAAAGAACACAAAACCACCGACAAAAACCGCTCGAAATGCACGCCTTCCGGCTGAAAAACGTATTGCCGACATTATCGCTGCAGCGCGACAAACCCTTTCGGAAAAAGATTATGAAACCGCATTGATGTCAGAAATTGCCGAAAAAGCCGGTGTTGTTGAAGGCACGATTTATCGTTACTTTGAAAATAAACGGGATCTTTTTATCAAAGTTGCCGAAGGCTGGTTTGAAGAAATTCTCACCCACAACACCTCCAATACCAGTATCGACGGCACCCTTAACAAGCTGCGTCATATGCTGTGGTGGGTGTTGTCGATCATTCAAAAAGAACCGGTGCTTACTCGATTTGTGCTTATGGAATTGCGTCCCCACCCGGATTATCGTTCAACCCGTGTTTACCAGCTCAACAAAAAATTTACTGAAAATGTCATCAGTGTTTACCGGGAGGCCATGGAACAGGGCGAATTTGATGAAAGCTATGATATCCCTTTTATAAGAGATCTGGTTTTTGGCTGCATTGAACATCAAACCTCTGCCTATTTAAGAAAACAGGGATCTTTTTCCGTTACTGAATTAGCCGAAAAAATTGCCACCATCACTTACAAAGGATTGGTAAAAACCATTCCGGATAGAGAAATAAATCTGGATCTTGCTATTGACAGACTGGAAGCCATCGCCAACAGGCTGGACAAAAAATAATACATTCATTAGCAATCGGTCAGTGGGTTGAGAATACCGCCAAAAGATGGTTTAGGTGGCTGTTGAAAATAATAAAGCCGAGCCTCCATAACAGAGACTCGGCTCAAGATTCCGCGCTAAGAATTAAAACTGATAGCGGACTTCAGCACCCACCACGCGGCCTCTTCCCAAGGGAGAGAATGTCGGCAGCGGACGTGGACCAGAGGCACCGTCACCGCCAAAGGCTGGGCTGTCCGGCATCACAGAATCATTGCCATAGGTGGTTTCATCGGTGAGATTTTTACCGTACAGGGTATAAACAAAATGGCTTTCATTGGGTCTGTAGGTAATATTGGCATCCACCAGATTGACATCGCCATAGAAACCCAGGTTGTTGTCCGTGTGATAGGCCTTATCCCTGTGGTTGTAGGCCAGGCGGACGGAGGTAATGCCCGTGCTGCTTGGAATGTCCAAAGTGGCGTTGACACCGTAGGTCCAGGGAGATTGACGCGGCAGCTTGAGACCGAAATCATTGTCATTGATCACGCCATCACCGGTGAGGTCGAATACAATTTCTTGGTACTCTGAGTCTGTGTAACCGGCATGGGCGCCAATAACCAGGTTATCGGTTGCCAGTATTTGCAGCTCAACTTCCCCGCCCTGCACTTCCACTTCACCAGAGTTGACCAGCAACTGGCCAATGCCGATCCCAGCAATGGGAACCTGGGCGTCACGCTGGATATCATCGATGGTGTTGTGGAACAGCGCCATATTCAGAGTGGCGCGACCATCAAAGAGTTGCTGTTTTGCGCCCACTTCAAACGCTGATTGTTCTTCCGCCTCAAAGGGGCCGGGGGCAGCGCCTGCGATGGTGTTTCTGAAATTATAGCCGCCACTGCGAAAGCCCTTGGCGTAGTAGCCGTAGATCTGGGTATCGTCGTTGGGCTGCCATTGAAAGCCAAGGCGAGGAGACACGTCCGTCCAACTTTCACTGTCTTCAAAATCAGGGTAAATCACATGGGCAGCGTAATCAGACCCTGTGGCAGAAACCGTGGCAACACTGGCTTCTTTTTTCTCCCAGGTGTAGCGCAGACCAAAGTTGAGAGTCCATTGTTCATTGATATGCCAGTCAAATGCGGTAAATGCGCCAGCGGTCTCAAAGGTTCCGTCGCCACCACCGGCAATATCCCTTGTTCTCGGCCCCGCAGCAGTGACAAGAAGGCGCCTTTCGATGTAAAGCAAATCCTGGGTAAAGTAGTAAAGTCCGGTGGTGACGTCCACATCACCGAAGGTGCCTGCATATCTGAGCTCGTTGCTGAACTGCTCCTGATCTGTGTAAGTACCTATAGTAAAACCACCCTGGCCGTCCAGATCCGTAAGGGTGTCGCCGGTAAATTCACGCCAGCCAAAAATATTGGTAACGGTGCCATCACCAAACCCCACATCCACATTGGCCTCAACCGTCAGTGAATCCCATTCGTTATCGTAGAAGCCATCGTTCTGAACAGAAAAGTCGTGGGATTGACGGGAATAAATGGCATGGTTTTGAGCAGCTTGGCCATCGCCCTTGGCTTCGCCGTGTTCTAAACGGACAAGGATTTCAGTGTTTTCATTGGGCGTATAGAGAAACGATGGCCGAATAATAAATTGCTCGTCCTCGCCAAACTCACTGCCGTCGAGATCGTTGGTAAACCAACCGTCATCGTGGGTGTAGTAGGCGGCAATTTTACCCGCCAGCAGGCCATCAACCAGCGCCCCGGAGACAGAACCATCAGTGACGGTGCGCAACCCGGTTTCGGCGGCAATCCTGGCGTTCACTTCCAGATCCTGGCTTGGTCTTTTGGTGCGCAGTAACACGGCACCACCGGTGACATTGCGGCCAAAAAGAATGCCCTGGGGACCGCGCAAAACTTCCACCGCCTCGAGGTCAAAATTGTCAAAAATTTGTCCTGCATTAATGCCCTGGTAAACGCCATCAACGAACAAACCGACAGCAGGATCAAGGGACGGAATTGAACTGTTGACACCCACACCGCGAATGGAAAAATTCGCGTACCCCTTGGATGTACCATTGTCATCCAAAGCTACGTTAGGCATTGTGTAGCCGAGGCTGCCAACATCACGGAAATTGATGGCCGCCAGCTTTTCTTCGCCAAAAGCGGTCATCGCCAAAGGCACATTCTGAACCTGATCAGGGCGCTTGGTAGCGGTGACAACAATTTCTTCAAGCAAAGCCGCTGCTGAACCCTGAGCATTGACTGCCGAAGGCGCCAAAAGTGCTCCGCCCACGGAAAGGGCAAGCAGCAATGGCCTGGCTCCTGACTGGTGACGATCTTGAAACCCCTTGTTTTGAGTATTCATTTGAGTTGCTCTCCACGAAATATATGGTTCGTTTTACAGTTAGTTATCAACATGGACAGGGGTCATTTCCCTGCCCTGGTGCAATCACTGAACCCACCCCTTAATGAATTCAGCTCATTTGACAATGAGAACAAATTAAACAACCATTGTCAATACGGCTTTACCCAATAGTATTTTTTCTTATATTTCATAAAGATAAATTTTTAAATAGAGATGCAAACACAATATAAAAATTATTTACCCCATAATAGTTTGATGAATATTAGTCATTAGAGGTATTATATGCAGATTAAAACAGGCTCTAAAATGGCAGCCGGCGATCACGGCAAAGGGCGAGTGGTATTCAGCCTGATATTGCCCACTGCGCAGGAGGAATCAGACCCCGCCTGCCTTGGCAAACCAATATCAAATTGAAAATCCATCGGCCGGTTTTAAGCTGTTTGCAGGTAGGAAGCCGCAACCCTCCCTAAACTTGGCATTCCCTGCACGTAATGCCGTAGACTTGTCACAACCCATTTAATGCCCTCAAGCACGCAGCTGGCCGGGCCAAGAAAATGATAATTTGGTAGGACTTTTTATGACCCATAGAAACGATCAAGTCGAAACCCGCCAACCTTACTGCTGGCTACCCGGCAACAACCCGGGTGCCAACTTCGTCCGCGCGCGAATAACCGGTCTGGAGGACATCAAAACCATTGAGCAGTGTGATCCCTATTCCGTCCTCCCGGCAACCACCACTTATGCTTGCATCAGCAAGGTGGCCGCCGCAAACCCGGACAAAACCGCCATCATCATGATGCGCACGGGCAACCCTGCCGATGCCACCAGAACTCTCACCTACAGAGAGTTCCTTGGCGGAATTACCGCTGCCGCCAATCTCTTCAGAATAGATGCCAACAAAAAAGCGGTGGTTGGCATGATGCTGCCAATTCTGCCGGAAAGTCTCTTTACTGCCTGGGGCGGCTGCACGGCGGGAACCACCTGCACCATCAACCCTTTTCTCGAACCCGACCTGGTCATCAGCATCCTCAACGCCATCAGGGCGACAACCCTGGTAACCACCAAGGCCTATGGCGCCAGCGCTGCGGATCATCTCGACGACATTGTCAGCGCAGTGCCAACTCTGCAACAGGTTTGGCTGGTGGATAGCGATAACCCGGAAAACGACTTTGCAACAGCCCTGGCGCAACAATCGTCGACAACACTTACCTTCGCACCTGAAAACGATGGCAAAGCCGAAAGCATTTATCTGCCCACCGGGGGCACCACCGGAGTGCCCAAACTGGCTCGCCTCAATCACCAGGGGCAGCTGCTGAGCGCCTGGATTGCAGGTGCGGTTATGGGGGCGGCAGAAGATGAAATTATCGGCATCGGCATGCCCCTTTTCCATGTCGGCGGCTTATTGATGCTTTCCCTGCGGGCAACCGTACTCGGCCAGACCCAGCTTTTGCTCACCGACGCGGGCTTTCGCAACCGGGAAATCATCGACCATTTCTGGGACATTTCGAGAACCCTCGGCATGACCTCACTGATCGCCACACCCACCTCAGCGGCAGCCCTGCTTAACCAGACGGGCAAATCCCATCAGGGTCACAAAATTCGCACCTTCACCTCGGGGGGAAGTACGGTTCCCGTGGAGCTGGGCAAGCGCTTTGCCGAAAAATTTGGCATTCAACTGCGGGAGGTCTGGGGAGCCACAGAATTCCACGGCTTCCTCGGCTGCACACCCAACGAAATTGAACCCAGTTTTGGCTCCGTGGGCTTGCGCACACCCTTTCACGACGTTCGCGCTTTTATTGTCGACGAAGACAACCG
>JALOAH010000017.1 GCA_023228865.1 Porticoccaceae bacterium
GCCGCCCGCTCTTTTTCCAGCCGCGGAATCGCCTTGAAGACGTAATAGGTAACAATCACGATATAGAAAAACCATACCAGGAACTCTACCCAGAAGTTCAGCCAGCCCTGACGGGCAAACAGACCGCTTTTAAAGAAGGGCATCAACAGTTCAAACAAAAAGCTGATACCTGCCCAGATGGAAAACCAGCAGGCCCAACCCGGAAACAGGGGTTTGGCGCGTTGATCCGTCAAACCGGCAACACCGACGGCAATCATGGGAATAGTGGTAATGGCGTAGAACATATCGATCAACAGCCAGCCCTGGTCATAAAGCATTTGCAGAGTAACCGCATCGAGAACATCGGGGCGATAAGAGGCGGTAAGCCAAAAAACGGATGAAGTAACCAATGGCACCACCGTGAGCCCGCCGCCCCACATTTGCAGCTTGGGAATGATATCGCTTTCATTGGGGTTAATCATTTCCATCACTTTGGTGATGGACAGGGTCCAGGGCAAGTAAAGAACGCCAAAAAGCATGGCGCCAGCCATTCCCGCCCGGGTTTCGTTGTAGTTGGTACGAAAATGTTCGGCCATTTGCTCTGCCGTCCAGTCTGCGGGAATGGGGGGAATGTTGGATCCCAGAGCACCCCAGAAAAACAGAAACGCCGCAAGAAACACGGGACCCATGGCGGCGCAGAGCCGCCAATATTTGAAATAGGCCTCATTGGTTAGCGTAGTATTCACAGTTATCTCCTCTTTAATCTGTATGGATTTTTTATTTCGGATCCGCTTCTCACGGGTTGTTAACTATGGCTTTCCAACAACAGGTTTATTTCCTTCTCTTTCCACCTGTACCTGCGTCGGGTCTTGGCTTTACTTCTGTCCTTAATTTCAACACTGGCGACTCCATACGACCCGCCTTTAATGATAATTATGTCATCAAAGGCCTGTAAAAGTTTCTCAACCTCTGCACCAGCCATCCCGAAATGCACCGTACAGACTGAAATTCTGGCTTTATATGGATATAACAAGCTTCCAGGCATGCAGCTGAGAACAATACCACGAACCAGGCAACACCTCGGGATTGAACAGCAGCCACAAAGCCACCCAGTTGGCCGCTTCGCCCCCGTTGACAACCTGCTGCGCGTCGACCATTCCGCATCGCCTCAAGCGCTTGATTGCGGCTGGCCTTGCCTTGCAAGATTGCGAACAGATTTTGCAATCAGCGGCTCATCAACGCCTTGTCGCAACAAATTATCAATAAATATTGATACTGTTGTCAACATATATTGACAACAGTATCAACAAAGCCGGTAAAAATCTTCAACCGCTAAAGTTTGGCGACCATTTTGGCAACCGGAAGACGTCCGTTTTAGGGGGCTCATCAGGAGATACTGACTTGCCACCCAGCCCTGAAGTAACAGATGTTCGATGACCGGGACACCACAGCACCCCCAAGCCGAAAACCGCTCCAGAGCCAGGCACGGAAAAGATATTGAGCTGTTTTCACTACCCTGCTCAAACCAGGGGAAATCAATTACAGTCAGAGCATGACCTTGGTTTCCAGATTTCCAGATCCTCAGCGATTGAGCCTGTTGTCAATTAATTGATCCACCACGGATGGATCCGCCAGGGTTGAGGTGTCGCCGAGGTTTTCCAGTTCATTGGCGGCAACTTTGCGCAGAATGCGCCGCATGATTTTGCCAGATCGGGTTTTTGGCAATCCCGGCGCCCACTGAATCAAATCCGGCTTGGCAAAGTGGCCAATCTCTTCGGCGCACAGTGCCACCAATTCCTTGCGAAAGTTGTCGCTGGGTTCAACACCGGACATCAGGGTGACATAGGCATAAATTCCCTGCCCCTTGATATTGTGGGGATAACCGACAACAGCGGCCTCAGCCACTCGCGGATGGAGCACCAGGGCGCTTTCAATTTCAGCGGTTCCCATACGGTGCCCGGAAACATTGAGCACATCGTCGATGCGGCCGGTGATCCAGTAATAGCCGTCCTCATCCCGCCGCGCACCATCGCCAGTGAAATAGTAGCCGGGGTAGGTGGAAAAATAGGTGTCTATGAGGCGCTGATGATCACCATAGACCGTGCGAATCTGGCCAGGCCAGGATGACTTGATTACCAGACTGCCCTCACCTGCCCCTGTAATTTCCCTGCCCTCCCCGTCCAGTAGAGCGGGTTGAATGCCAAAAAATGGGTAAGTAGCAGAACCAGGCTTCAAGTTTGTAGCCCCTGGCAGTGGTGTTAGCATATGGGCGCCTGTTTCCGTCTGCCACCAGGTATCCACGACGGGGCAGCGATTTTTACCGACAACGCGGAAATACCATTCCCAGGCTTCCGGATTAATAGGTTCACCCACAGTGCCGAGCAGTTTCAGTGAATCCAGAGAACAGCGCTCGACGAATTCATCCCCCGCGCCCATCAGGGAGCGCAACGCGGTAGGTGCCGTATAGAATTGGTTGACTCTGTGTTTGTCACACACCTGCCAGAATCTGGATGCATCTGGATACGTGGGCACTCCCTCAAACATCAAACTGGTCGCGCCATTGCACAGCGGGCCGTAGACAATGTAGGAATGACCGGTTACCCAGCCCACATCAGCGGTACACCAGTAAACGTCTCCGTCCTTGTAGTCGAAGGTATATTTGTGGGACACGGCCGACTGCAACAAATAGCCGGCGGTGGTGTGCAGCACACCCTTGGGTTTACCCGTAGAGCCGGATGTATAAAGAATAAACAGCGGATCTTCAGAATCCATCACCGCCGGTTCACAAACCTCATCCACTGTCTGGATCGCCTCGTGATACCAGATATCCCTGTCAGGGTGCATATGCATATGCCCGCCAGTGCGCTGAACCACTATGCAAGTATGCACGCTGGGGCATTCACGCAGAGCCTGATCGGTATTTTCCTTGAGGGGATGGATGCGACCACCGCGCACGCTTTCGTCGGCGGTAATCACTACCTGGCAATCGGAGTCGAGGATTCTGTCCCGCAGGGCGTCCGGCGAAAAACCGCCAAACACCACCGAATGGACGGCACCTATGCGGGCACAGGCAAGCATGGCGTAGGCAGCCTCGGGAATCATCGGCATATAGATGCAAACCCTGTCGCCTTTTTTAACACCGCGCTGGCGCAACAGGTTACCCAGCAAGGACACCTGGCGATGGAGCTCGCGATAGCTGATATGCTTATCCTGGCCGGGCTCGTCGGCCTCCCAGATAAAGGCCGTCTGATCTCCGCGCGCGTCCAGGTGGCGATCGATACAATTGACACTGACATTCAACTTGCCGCCATCAAACCAGCGCGCCAGTCCGCGATCGAAATCCTGCTCGCAAACGGTTTGCCACTCTTTGTCCCAGAGCAGAAATTCCCGCGCCTGTTCAGCCCAGAATTGATCCGCCTCCTCGACGGAACGCCGGTACATTTCCTCATATTTATGGCTGTTAATGTACGCTGAATCCTGCCACTGCTGTGGCACAGGATGCAAAATCACCTGACTCATGACTACCCCTTATACTGTTGTTAGGTTCGGGAACCTTCATGGGAAGGCTCCCCGAGGGGTTCAGTTTAGTTTCCCTGGCAGAAGGGGTAAAGAGATAAAAGTTTGTTGGCGCAGGAATAAGACTTTGTTATGAAGATGCCTGCGCCGCAGGACAGATCGCTCAGGAGGCGACCTGCATGGGAATGGTATTGGATGTGCGTTCGACGGTGTTATCGGCGTGCAGATAGACAAGACGGGGCTTGTGCTTTGCCGCTTCCTTGTCATCAAACTGACCGTAGGTAGCGATAATCACCCTGTCGCCCATCTGGACTTTGCGGGCTGCCGCGCCGTTCATGGAAATGGTGCCGGAGCCGGGCTCGGCCTTGATAATATAGGTGGTAAAGCGTTCGCCATTATTGACGTTGTAAATATCAATTTGCTCAAACTCACGCATGCCTGCCAGTTCAAGCAGGTTGGAGTCAATGGCGCAGGAACCGTCATACCAGAGTTCGGCCTGGGTAACAGACGCCATATGGAGCTTCGCTTTCAGCATATTAGTGAGCATTTGATTCACCTCTAGTCAGGGAGAGAGAAAGGTTGTCAATGAGACGGGCACTTTCGGTGTACATAGCGCCAAGAATCGTAATCTCATCATCGTCTACAGCGGCTGGCTCAAGGGATTTGCTGTTACAGACGGATAAATAATCCACCCGAAACCCCTGTTCGACAATGCGCTGCCTGCCTTGTTCCTCAAGTTGAGTAAAATCCCGCTCTCCATTGCGGACGGACTCCACCATCCATTGCAGTGTTTCGTAAAGCACACTGACCCTGGGTCGTTCGACGGCGCTAATATAGCCATTTCGCGAACTCATTGCCAGCCCGTCAGTCTCCCGATGAATGGGCGCTGCGGTAATTTTAATATCCATACACAGGTCTTCAGTCATGCGGCGAATCACCGCAAGCTGCTGGTAGTCCTTGATGCCAAATATTGCCTCGTCGGGCTGAACAATATTGAAAAGCTTGGTGACCACCGTGGTGACGCCTTCAAAATGGCCGGGTCTGCTGGCTCCGCAGAGGATGTCCGTCATGGTGGCGCAAATCACACGGGTCTGAGTATCGAGGCCATTGGGGTACATTTCGCTGTCGGCGGGGTGAAACAAATAATCGCAGCCCGCCGCAGTCAGCTTGTCGACATCGTCGCGGATAGTTCGGGGATAGCGATCCCAATCCTCGTTGAGACCAAACTGGAGGGCGTTGACAAAAATCGAGCAGACGACGATATCGTTATGCTGGCGCGCAGTTTTCACCAGCTCGATATGGGCATCGTGAAGATTGCCCATGGTCGGCACAAAACCAATGCGCAGACCAGTCTTTCGGCATTTTTTAAGTTCGTCACGCAACCCTTTAATTGTATGAAAAATTTTCATTTTAAATTCTCTGCAAAGGCAGGCTAATCGGCGTCGCCGAAATAGTCTCTGGCAAGATTTTCAAAGCGGGTGTATTTGCCGAGAAACGCCAGTTTTGAGGTGCCGATCGGGCCGTTTCTCTGCTTGCCAATAATCACTTCGGCAATGCCTTTATCCTGAGTATCTTCGTGATAAACCTCATCCCTATAGATGAAAAGAATGACATCCGCATCCTGCTCGATGGCGCCAGACTCCCGCAAATCCGAGTTGACCGGACGTTTGTTGGGGCGCTGCTCCACATTCCTGCTGAGCTGAGAGAGCGCAATCACGGGACAGGAAAACTCCCGCGCGATAAATTTGAGATCCCTTGAAATTTGCGAAATCTCCTGAACCCGCCCCTCTCCGGGAATACTGGCGGACATCAACTGCAAATAATCGACCATCACCAGCGCAGGACTGGAGAGCGCATCGAGCTCATCCGCTGGCAGCCCCCGGTTTTTTTCCCGCAGGACTTCTTTGCGGTCTCTAATCAGCTGGCGAATGCGATTGCGCATTTCCAGGGGGGAAATTCCCGGCGTGTCATCGATAAACAGGGGGCGGTCTTTCATTCGCGACACCGCGTTGGTGAGTCGCGGCCAATCATCTTCGGAAAGATTTCCCGTGCGCATCAATGTCTGGTCAATTCGCCCCACCGACGACAGCATTCTCGTCATCAACTGGTTGGCAGGCATCTCAAGGCTAAAAACCAGTACCGGCCTATCCTGATTGAGCACCGCATGCTCCACCATATTCATGGCAAAGGAGGTTTTCCCCATTGAAGGCCGTCCCGCCACAATCACCAAATCCGACTTCTGCCAGCCCGAGGTTTTTTCGTCAAGATCGGCAAATCCGGTGCTGAGGCCGGTGATATCGGCATCATTTTGAAAAAGCTGATCGATGCGCTCAACCGCCTCCTTGAGGAGATCGTTGACCTGCTGAAAACCACCTTTTTTCGGGCGATTTTCCATGATTTCGGTGAGCTTCTGCTCCGCCTCTGCCAGCAGTCGAGCACTGTCCCACCCCAGCGGCGTCAGCCCCTTTTGGGCAATTTCGGTGGAGGCGACAATAAGCTGACGGACGATGGAGCGCTCAAGAACAATTTGAGCATAAGCAGGGAGGTTGGCGGCGCTGGGCGTATTGGTGGCCAGCTCGACCAAATAATGATCGCCACCTATCTGGGCGAGATCACCATTTTCCTTGAGGGTTTCAGAAAGGGTAATGACATCGAAAGGTTTTTCTTCCGCCGCCAGCTTTTGCATGGTGCGAAAAATAAGCTGATGATCAGTGTTGTGAAAATCGGCGACAGCGACAATTGCGGCCACCGACTCAAACGATTCGTTAGCCAGCATAAGGCCGCCAAGCACCGCCTGCTCCGCTTCCAGGGAGTGGGGCAGCTGGGCGTTTATCGCCAGGGTTTTCGGCACGTCATTCACAGCCATTGGAACAGCCACTTAGAAGCAGAAACGGCACTGCCCGCTACAGGACAGTGCCGCAAAGGTAACAGTAATCGCTACTTACTCGGCGACAACAACAACCTTGATGGCTTGAGTAACTTCGGCGTGGAACTGAATATCCACATCGTACTCACCCACCTCCCGAAGCACGCCCTCGGGAAGTTTAACTTCACTCTTGGACACTTCGACGCCAGCGGCGCTGATCGCATCAGCGATATCTCTGGTACCAATGGAACCAAAGAGTCTGCCGCCTTCACCTGAATTGGCTGCGATAGTAACAGTGCCCAGGGCTTCCAGCTTGGCCGCACGGCCATCAGCTTCTCCCTTGCGCTCAGCGGATGCTTTTTCAAGCTCGGCGCGACGCTGTTCAAATTCGGCAATGTTGTCGGCGGTAGCAAAAATTGCCTTGCCTTGCGGAATCAGAAAGTTGCGGCCATAACCGGATTTAACTGACACCTTGTCGCCAATTGCGCCAAGCTTGCCTACTTTTTCCAGCAGAATGACTTCCATTTTACTCACCTCTTTTAATATACCGCTCGCTCAGAACTGCGGAATCTAACCGCGCGACCTGGCAAGTCGGGTACGAAAATCCAAAAAGCTATCGAGGAATCCCACCGCGATTAGCACCATACTCAGAGGACTGAAAAGAACCAGCCCCACATACATAAAAATCAACCAGACAGTTCCCAACCCCAGCAGCTTGGCACCAAAATGGGCGAAACTGACGCCAGACAACAGCAGGGGCATTCCCACCATACTGGCCCAGGTCATATATTCCGCAGGCAGCAGATTGCAGATAACCACAATCAACATCAGCGCCGAAGCGATAACAACATGAAACCGCAGGTTGTGAAGCTCCTGCTGAAACCCACCCGGGTTATACAGCAAGGATTGCCACCAGCGCGCCAATAACAGGCTAGCGATGACATTCAACCCTGTCAGCCAGGACAAAAAACCCAGCACATAGTTCATGTTTACCGTTTCTATTCCCAGACCGATCGCATTGACCGCCATAAGAATATAAAAGGGCGAAACCCCCGGCTCCGGCTGCCCCGCCAAGTTAACCATGATTTGCTGAATATCAGCGATCACCTGGGCGGCTTCTGCAGCCAATGTCATGCCCAGTATCAACATGGCAACAGCAGAGAACGCTAACACTGTCACCAACGTCAGCTGCCAGGACACAGTGCCCTTGAGAACCTCTGCGGCAACCAGGACAACCACCATACCGACAATTGATGTCGTCACCACCAGATGACTGGCAGAACTCAAAAACAGCACCGCCAGCAACGGCAAGCAGGCCCACAACAGGATCAGCAGGCCTTCGCCAAAGCTGCGCCTCAGAGCCACCAGCCCCACCGCCGCCGGGCTCACCAAGGGAACCAAATTCCCCGCCAGGGCAACTAGTGATGCCTGCATGCGCCCACGCATAATAAAACTGGCTAGAGCGCGCATAGGCTCTCCAAATCCAGGGTCAAAAACTCGGGTTTAAAGCACTTACTGATGTCCGTCTGTATAGGGCAGCAGCGCCAGATAACGGGCTCTCTTGATGGCAGTGGCCAGCTCGCGCTGATAGCGCGCTTTGGTGCCGGTAATGCGGCTGGGCACGATTTTGCCAGACTCTGAAACATAACCTTTCAGGGTCTCGAGATCTTTGTAGTCGATTTTCGGTGCGTCTTCGGCGGAAAAACGACAAAATTTACGTCTGCGGTTAAAACGTGGTTGCATCTTATTCTTCCTCTTCGTCGACTTCTTCAGAATCTTCTTCGTCAGAAGTTTCTTCTACGGCTTCCTGAGCGGCTTTGGCGGCGCGCTCGGCTTCACGGCGTTCACGGCTTTCTTTTTCTGCCTTGTCGGCACGCTCGGCCTTCATGATCAGGGTTTCCCCTATTTCGGCTTCATGGCACTTGATAACGAGGTTGCGCAGAACGGCATCGTTGTAACGGAAATTGGAAGAAAGCTCATCCAGCACGTCCTGGCCGCACTCTATGTTCATCAGCACATAGTGAGCTTTGTGGATTTTCTGAATGGGATAGGCAAGGTGGCGGCGACCCCAGTCTTCAAGACGGTGGATTTTGCCGTTGCCAGCCTCGACAAGCTTGGAATAACGGTCGATCATGCCCGGAACCTGCTCGCTTTGATCCGGGTGAACCATAAAAACAATTTCGTAATGACGCATTGTAGCTCCTTACGGGTTAGAGCTACCCGTTTGGCCCAGTGTGGACGACGGTGTAGCAAGGAGAATCCAGACACGAGGCCTGGGGTTTAAAGGCGCGCAATTTTAGGTGAAGATGGGCTATGATGCAAGCGTTGTCTGAAAGTGGTGTTTCAGGCTACCGACTCAAAACAACCTGACAGCCGCAATAAGGAATTAGCCATGCAGCAAACAGCCAAACTTGCCATCATCGCCATCACCGCCCTGACCCTGAGCGCCTGCGCACCCGAAGTGGGAAGCAAAAAATGGTGTGAACAGATGAAAGAGCGCCCCAAAGGGGAATTGACCATGAACGAAATCAGCGACTTCGCCAAGCACTGTATTTTCCCCAAGGAAGAATAAGGCAGCCAGCACAACTTCCCGACCCGGGAGGAGAAGATGAGCCTATCGGCTTTCCCGCTCCTCCCGTCGTTTATCCCGACGCTCCTGCAAGCGCTCCCTTTTGCCCTGTATTTTTTGCCGCTGTTTTTGCAATTGAAGCCGCGCCCGTCGCGATAAATTGCGCGCATGAATAAACGTGGGCACGTTGTATTGATTGCGGGAGAGAAGAAAAACAATCAGCAGCTCCTCAATGGCCACCCAGACATGGAACCCAATAACAATTCGAAACGGCAGTGCGTAGCCCCACAGGGTCAATACGAAATACGCCGGGGCAATCAACAGAGCAGCGAGTTTGGCCGCCCAGGTATGAAATCGCGGCAAAACGCCAAACTTGAACAAACTGGCCAGCATCGGCAGACAATAGAAGCCAACCCCCAACAACAAAAACCAGATTTCCGACATAAAAAGCTGTGGCCACAGCAGCCACAACCCCAAAGCCATGGTGATATAGGTGAGCAAGTCACCCCAGCTGTCGAGTTTGACACCAAGAGCGCTTTCCTGGCGAAGCAGTCGGGCGAGATAGCCGTCGAGGGCGTCGGTCAACAGACTGAAAGCAAGAAGAGCGAGAAAAAAATCCTGATACCCCAGCGTCGCCAGCACCACGAGAACCGGGGCGAGGACAATTCGGCTGGCACTGAGGAGGTTGGGTAACGTGGCAACCCCAGCCATCAGCCCGCCCCGCAAATTCGCGGGCGGCAACAACCCCGCAGGGAATTAACCACCGCGCCGCTGACGAACAATTTCATAGAGGCATACGCCGGTTGCCACCGAGACATTCAAGCTGGTGACGGCGCCCGCCATCGGCAGTTTTACCAGCAGGTCGCACTGCTCTTTGGTGAGTCTGCGCATACCATCTCCTTCAGCGCCCATCACCAGCGCCAGAGGGCCTTTGAGGTCGGCATCATAAACATCCAGCGCTGCATCGCCGTCAGTTCCCGCCACCCACACACCCCTCTCCTGAATCTGGCGCAGCAAGCGGGCAAGATTGGTAACAACCACAAAGGGAACGGTTTCTGCGGCGCCACAGGCCACCTTGCGCACTGTTGCGGTAATGCCCACGGATTTGTCCTTGGGCGCAATCACCGCATCCACACCCACGGCATCGGCGGTACGCAGGCAGGCGCCAAGATTATGGGGATCAGTGACGCCATCGAGCACCAACAGCAACGGCGGGTGATCGAGATTGTCGAGAAGGTTAAAGAGGAAATGCTCATCGCGCACCTCGCCCTGTGCGCAAAGGGCGACAATGCCCTGGTGATTGCCCGGCGCCAGAACCTCGAGTTCTTCCCGCGAAGCAATGGCAACCGGAATCTCAAGCTGTTCTGCCAGGGCGCGGACTTTATTGAGACGCTGATCCTGGCGCCCCCGCTGGACGCGAATTTCACTGACCCGCTCAGAATCTGTTTTCAGCAAGGCGAGCACGGAGTGAAGACCGTAAATCCACTCCTGGCTGGCTGAAGCCTCTTTGTGTTTTGCCATGAACCGTTAACGCCTTTTTCGTCTGGGTTTTCTCTCCGCCCCTGGCGCAGATGAGGGCGGCGATTTTACCTTGGTTTTATCATCATTGGCGGATTTCCCCGCAGACCCACCGTTTTTTTTGCCTTTGGCGGCAGCGGATTTTCTAGGTGGGGCTCCAGCGATGGCGCGAATGGGGTTTTCGTCTCCCCCCTTTTCTTTACTGCTGCTGCGATCCCGTGAAGAGTTTTCAGTGCGGCGCTTACCGCGGTTGTCGCCCCTCCGCTCCTGAACGCCATGGTCGAAACCGCCATCGCCCCGTTTTGCCGATTTTTGATCATCCTCAATAAGATCAAAGTCCACTTTGCGCTCTTCGAGATTGACGCGGGTAACCCTGACGCGAAGTCTGTCGCCAAGGCGGAAAATTCTGCGGGTGCGCTCACCCACAAGACGGTGATGGGCGGGTTCATGGTAATAATAATCCTTGGGCAACCCGGTAATATGAATAAGCCCCTCAACAAAAAGATCTACCAGCTCGACAAACAAACCAAAACCGACAACCGAAGTGACAATACCGGTAAATTCTTCGCCAACCTTGTCCAGTAGATACTCGCATTTCAACCAGGTTTCCACATCCCTGGTGGCTTCATCGGCGCGACGCTCGGTGAAAGACGCGTGCTCCCCGGCAGCGGCCATCCAGGCAGCATCGTAGGGATAGCTTTCAGTGAGCGCCATGGGCGCAGCGCCAGGAGCCCGCTGCAAATGGGCAACCCGTTTATTGCTGCGCAGCAGGCCGCGAATGGCGCGATGGGTCAGCAGGTCGGGATAGCGGCGAATCGGCGAAGTAAAATGAGTATAGGCTTCGTAATTAAGGCCAAAATGGCCTTCGTTGTCTTCGGTGTACTCTGCCCTGCTCATGGAGCGCAACATCACTGACTGAATGACATGGGCATCGGGTCTGTCTGCCACTTTTGCCAGCACCTGCTGATAATCCATTGGCGTGGGCGAATCCCCTCCCGCCAAACCCAGGCCAATTTCCGCCAGAAACTCCCGCAGGTTGGCGAGCTTTTCTTCCGTGGGACCCTCGTGAACCCGGTAAAGCGCGGGCAATTTGCTTTTTTCCAAAAGCGTGGCGGCGCACACATTCGCTGCCAGCATACATTCTTCAATCAGCTTGTGAGCCTCGGTGCGCACCTCGGGAATAATCTGTTCAATCTTGCGCTGCTCATCAAACAAAATGCGCGTTTCGCCGGTTTCAAAATCGATGGCGCCCCTGGTTTCCCTCGCCTGCCGCAAGACGTTATAGAGGTCATAAAGGCTGTCGATACGCTCGACGATCCCCGCAAACTGTTTGCGAATGGCACTGTCCTCATCGCCCTTTTGGGCAATCATGCCAGCCACCTGGGTATAGGTCAGACGGGCGCGGGAGTGCATCACTGCCTCGTAAAACTGGTAGTCCTGAACCACCCCCGCAGGGGTTATTGCCATCTCGCAAACCATGCACAGGCGATCCACTTCCGGTTTCAGGGAACACAGGCCATTGGAGAGCTTTTCCGGCAACATGGGCACCACCTGGCCGGGAAAATACACGGAGGTGCCGCGCTTCCAGGCCTCTTTGTCAAGCGCCCTGCCCGGCTTGACATAATGGGACACATCCGCGATAGCCACCAGCAATCGCCAGCCGCCCTTCAAGCGACGCCAACCACCCTTCTTGAGGGGTTCGCAATAAACCGCATCGTCAAAATCCTTGGCGTCTTCGCCGTCGATGGTGACAAAGGCCAAATCGCGCAAATCAATGCGGTTTTTCTTGTCCTCTTCGCCAACTTCATCAGCGATACCGTCAACTTCTGAAATCAGCTCTTCCGGCCATTCATGGGGAATCTTGTAGTTGTGAAGACTGGAGATGATCTCCAGTCCCGGCGCCCGTTGCTCACCGAGAACCTGAACGATCCGCCCCGTGGGCAACATATCTTTTGACGGCTGGCGGGTTACCAGCACCAACACCATTTGGCCGCTGGCGGCACCGGCGTCTTCATCTTTGGGAACAAGGATATCCTGGCTGATGCGCGGGTTATCAGGGCGCACGAAACTCACCCCACTTTCAACAAAATAAGTGCCCACCAATTTGGAGGTATTGTGGTTAAGAACCTCGACAATGGAGCCCTCAGGGCGGCCGCGGCGATCCCAGCCCGAAATCCGCACCAAGACCTCATCGCCATCAAACACCCGCTTCATCTGGCGGCTGGACAGGTAAATATCCTGGCCATCGCCAACGGCAACAAAACCAAAGCCCTCCGGGTGGCCAATAACACGCCCCTTGGTAAGATTCATCTTGTCGAGGGTGCCATAGCCGTCCCGGCGATTGGAAACCAGTTGGCCGTCCCGCACCATGGCCACCAGACGTCGGCGCAAGGCCTCGAGATCTTCGTCATCAGCGAGTTGCAGAGCGATGGCGACCTCATCCTGGGTCATTGGGCCGACATTATTCTGTATCAGCTCAAGAATCACTTCCCTGCTGGGAATGGGTTTATCGTATTTGGCTGCCTCCCGTGCAGCGTGGGGATCGGGAGCAATGTGCTTTTTCTTCAAGAAACGTTCTCGCTTGTTCATCTAAGTAATCTACGCCAACAGAGTAGCAGATTTTTTAACAAAGAGAATTGACAATTCCTTCAAGCGTGGTTAAAGTGCGCGCCTTCTGAGAGAGAAGCTTTTCTTTCAAGCCCAGATGGCGGAACTGGTAGACGCGCTAGCTTCAGGTGCTAGTGACCTTACGGTCGTGGAGGTTCAAGTCCTCTTCTGGGCACCATTTTGAATTCCAGAGACTTCCAACAAAATCTCTAAGTCATTGAAAAAGCCCGCGAAAGCGGGCTTTTTCGTTCCAGCATGCGCTACCGGGTTCCACTGAAAGCCATGTGCAAATGAGTACATTTTTGAGTACACTAAAAGTTCGAGAGAAAAAGTGTACTCACCATGCCCCTTACCGCACGAGAAGTCCAGGCTGCCAAGCCTAAAGACAAGCCTTATGGCCTCGCTGATGGCGGCGGCCTCTCCCTGTGGGTGACCCCCGTGGGGCAGAGGTACTGGCACTTCCGCTATCGCATCGACGGCAAACAACCTCGCATTTCCTTGGGTGTCTACCCCACTATTTCACTCCAACTTGCTCGCGAGAAGGCGGCTGAAATGCGTGCACTTGTGGCACGCGGTATCGACCCGAGCCAGAAACGCAAAGTTGATAAACAAGCATCTACCGAATCAAAGACCAATCTGTTCAGGGTAGCCGCAGAGGACTGGTACCAAAGCAAGGTCAAAGCTGGTCGCTCGGCGTCAACCTTGGATAAAATGCGGACCTACCTCGACAAGGACATTCTCCCCGTACTGGGGGACAAACACCTTCCCAGCGTATCGAGGGCAGACTGTGCTTCCGTACAAACCCGCATCGAGAAACGTGGCGCACTGAACGTCTCCAAGAAAGTCCGCGGCTGGCTGCGCGAAATCTTCAGCCGGGCGATCGCCAAAGGGCTATGCGACAACAACCCGGCATCGGAGCTGCGCTATATCGCCAAGGAAGCCCCGAGAGCCGAGCACTACCCACATTTACTCGAACCTGAGTTACCGGATTTTCTCCGCAAGCTGGACAACTCGACCAGTCGCCTCATCAACCGCACCGCAGCCTGGATGGCAATCCTCACCGCCTCCCGCCCTGGTATGGTTCGCTTCGCCCAATGGCACGAAGTCGACCTGGATGATGCGATATGGCGTATCGACGCTGAGAAAATGAAGATGCGCCGCATGCACGTGACGCCGCTTCCCACTCAACTCATTGCAATGCTCAAAGAGCTCCGGGAAATTACCGGAAGGCAACAGTATCTCTTCCCCGGCATCGGCACCAAAAACGCCATGATCAGCGAAAACACCGTCAACAAGGTATTTCGCCTCATAGGCTACAAGGGTCGCATGGTGAGCCACGGCACTCGACACACCGCCAGCACGCTGCTCCGGGAACATGGCTGGCCCAAGCAGTTCGTGGATGCGCAACTGTCCCACAAGGAAACCGGAATTGCCGGTGACTACAACCACGCCATCTATCTTCCCCAGCGCCGACTGATGATGCAGTGGTATGCAGACTATCTGGATGCGTTAAGGGTGGGTTTGACTTCGAAACAGTCGCAAGCATTTGCAAGACGAGTGAATACTAATGCACGTCTTGAAACCGCGTCAGCCGAGAGTTGACCGGAATAGTCAGTGAGCACGGCCCAGCTCCACAAACTTAACATCGCTGTCGTCGAGTGAGTTTGTAAATATCCACCCGCCAATCAGCATCATCGATTTCTTCAAACTTTTCGATTTCCTCCGCAATCAGCGTCAGAAAATCATTCAGATACAACTTCCTGTCCGGTTCAATTTCGTATTCATCCACCAGACCAGAATCGGCTTCCACACGGACACGTCCCAGCCAACGCAAACGGGCATTTTCGTATTCCTTGGGTAGAGGCTGCTTGGCACGACAACCACTTCCGTAGGATCGGACCAGTTTCCGTTTTACCGCCATGTTTAGGCCAATACTTCTTGGTTTCGCATTGGATTGATCAACGCAATGACATTGTTTCTATTTTGATCTGCTGTGAGACCTGTTGCGCAACTATTCGAACTGAAAATATGAACAAAGTATGACAAGACTCTCACTGCAACCCTATTTACCTGTGACCTAATCAGCAATAGCTGAAGCCCGCAAAGACACAGAAATCCACACTGACCCAATCGGTCTTGGCTTTCCCAAATTCAGTCACAACACTTCTATGCCCGATGTATCCACCGCCAGTAGAAAATCAATTGCAATCCAGCGGGGATAAAAGATTCAGGTTTTCGGCGTTTGCGCCACTAAGGAGTGTACGTGTTAAGCAATCTATAGCCCAAACGCCGCAAAACCATCACAACCGGTTCGCGGCCGACTCCATCGTGTATACACCTCGAAAACCGTCATAGGTAACACCCCTCCAGGGTGAATAACAATCGATGAGGGTATCGGTATGCCCGGCAGCGCGCCTGAAAAAATCTTCTATCGCCCCATTGAGGCGGCCATCCGTTGGAGCGATCTGTTAGACCACGAGCATCATATCATTCAGGTGCTCGGGGCTCATCAAGTCCCCGCTCCAACCGATTTCCCGCAATGGCCCAGGCTCCATTTGAACACCGCACGAATACTGGATGCCCTGACCAACAGAGATCTTCCCTATGGAAAGAATGGTGTCACCTGTGAAGACCCGCTGCTCCTGGATGATCCTGACCTGACGGTCCGCCATGTGGATCTGAAAGCCTGGATGGCCTCTACCTACCCGGAGGAAAAGCCCGGATTTCTGTTCGGAGCAATCGAACAACACCTGTTCACTGGTCTCAGTACTGAAGCTATTCAAATCTTACTGGCCGACCGGGAAGCCCTGAAAATACAGCTTGCAGACCAAGAACGCATCTGCCAGGCACTCCAGATAAAATGCAATTCACTCAGAGAGGATTATGAGCATCAACAGCTGAGCATACGCCGGGGAAAGTCACCGGGCGCTCGCAGCGAATCAACCTACCTCAACATTGTCGCCGGGCTGTTGAGTCTGTTACTGGGACACTCACCGTCGGGCCAGCCTTATTCGTCCTTCAAATCCCAAGACGCTGTTATCAGCGCCATGATTGCCCATTCCCCCAACACCATGGGTATCACTGAGCGTACCCTTCAGGCCAAGTTCGCCGAAGCCAAACGCCACCTGGCATCGAACTGAGGCCTCAAGTCTATAACGGCGGTTCGGGATGCCGCATTTGCGGTGTCGTTTTCCGGCGAGCTGTATTTAATACCGACCATGTCCCAACAAACGCCAAGGAGCGTCCAGGAGTGGTCCCGATGTCTCAGCAACCTTTAGCAGCGATGAATCCCAATGAACGACGCATCCTCCGCCGCGCCGAGGTGGAAGCCAAGACGGGCTTCAAGCGAGCCCACATCTACAATCTGATGAAAGCGGGCAAGTTTCCCAAGGCCATTCGCCTGGGTGTCCGTGCGGTGGGCTGGGATTCGGTCGAAATCGACCAGTGGATCGCCGAACGCCGCAAAGACCGCACCCTCTGACACCGGGATTTGGAGGGTCAGCGCCATGCAAGTGATCTCCGTGATATCAACCAAAGGCGGTGTGGGGAAAACCACCATCGCGGCCAACCTTGGCGGTTTCGCCGCCGACGCCGGGCTGCGGGTGCTACTGGTAGACCTCGACGTTCAACCAACCCTGTCCAGCTATTTTTCTCTGAATCAACAGGCCGTCGGCGGGATCTACGAACTGCTGGCATTCAATGAACAAGTGCCAGAACAGGTTATCTCCCGCACGGCGGTCCACGGACTTGACCTCATCGTATCCAATGATGACAAGGGGCAGTTGAACACGCTATTGCTGCATGCGCCCGATGGCCGCCTTCGCTTACGCCACCTCCTGCCGTCCTTCGCTCCCCACTACGATCTGATGCTGATCGATACCCAGGGCGCGCGCAGTGTGATGCTGGAGATGGCAGTGCTCGCCTCGGACTTGGCGTTGTCCCCGGTTACCCCAGAAATCCTGGCGGCGCGGGAGTTGCGGCGGGGAACCCTGCAGTTACTCGATGACATCACGCCCTATCGCCATCTTGGTATTGCGCCACCGCCGCTGCATTTGCTGATCAACCGTGTGCACTCTGTTTCCTCTAATGCGCGCGCTATTCAGCAGGCGTTGCATCAGCTGTTCCACGGACAAGTGGGAGTTTCACTACTGGCGACCAGTATCCCGGCTATCGAAGCCTATCCCCGGGCGGCCACCCTGAGCCAACCGGTCCACCGGGTTGAACATCGCCGCCCCCATGGGCGCGTGGCACCAGCGGCCCTGGAAACGATCAAGACATTGGCGCGGGAACTGCTGCCGCAATGGGAAGACCGCTTTGATGGCGTAACGCCCGCAACCTGTCGGAGGGCGGCCCATGTGGAACATCGTTGAACCGGCGAACCGGACATGCCCGAAACGGCGCAGGCTGATGATCTTCGCACAAGCACACGGGTGGCATGTCGCCTACCGCGCTGCCAATGAGCTCATACTCACCAAGCCGGACATGCCAGCCATCGGCACCGCAGCGTTGCTCCTGCCCACTCGGCGTCCCGCGACCAGGAATCCCCGCCATGGCTGAGCAGGATCCCCACGCCATCGCCGGCAAGTTACTGGCCGAGGGGTTTGCCCGCTCCGGCCCGAAGGCCGAGCAGTTGAGCGACCCCATCGAGGACACCCCCATGGTGGTCACATTGGACCAGTTGCGTCCCTACGACCTCAACCCGCGCGTGACCCGCAATCCCCGCTACGATGACCTCAAAGCCTCAATTCGCGAGCGGGGGCTCGACGCTCCTCCGGCTATCACCCGGCGGCCCGGTGAGTCCACCTATACCATCCGCAATGGCGGCAACACCCGTTTGGCCATACTCAATGAACTTTGGCGTGACACCAAAGACGAGCGCTATTTTCGTATCACCTGCCTGTTTCGCCCGTGGTCGGCGCGCGGTGAGATCATCGCGCTGACCGGCCACCTGACCGAGAATGAACTGCACGGCGGGCTTTCATTTATCGAACGCGCGCTGGGCATCGAAAAGGCGCGGGAACTGTATGAAGCCGAAGGCGGACAGTCACTGTCACAATCCGAACTCTCCCGTCGCCTCACCGCGGATGGCTACCCCGTTTCTCAGTCCCATATCAGCCGGATGCAGGACACCATCCGCTATCTGCTGCCCGCGATTCCCACCCTCCTGTACGCTGGCCTTGGGCGTCCACAGACCGAACGACTCACCACCTTGCGCAAAGCCGGGGAGCGGGTTTGGAGCACCTACGTCACCAAGGACACTGGCGTGGACTTCACCACACTGTTCCAGGAAGTCCTCACCCTCTTCGATCATGCCGGCGATGAATTTTCTCTGCAACGCATCCAGGATGAATTGATCGGGCAAATGGGGCACGTCCTCAATGTGGACTACGATACTCTGGCGTTGGCGATTGACAGTTCCGCACATCGGCAACGGACGCTCGAAGCGCCGCCACCCGATACGTCCGGATTACCTCATAATTCGGATCAACCCGTAGTCCCAAAAACGCCGGTATCGCCGGATATCAATCACCTATCTCAGCCGGTGGCCAACCCGCACATTGACGAAGATGATCCCCGTTCGATCAAACCATTAGGGCAATCAAAGGCGGCGGATACTCCGGCTGCCAGCGCGAACCCCGCTGAATACACACCCGACGAAGCACGGGCTGCCGACAACGAAATTCCCGAGGAGTCCCTACCCTCGACAACAGACCGCTTACAATCGATTCAACGCCTGGTGGCCGAACAAACCGGTGAGAGGCTGCCCGAACCAATTAACGCTGGGGCAGACACGTATTCTCCCCTGACAGAAACAGGGGCTACTGAATCCTCACTGGGTTCACCGGACCAGCTTCGCATCACCATCGGCGAGCTGGCCGCCACCATCGCCAACGAGATTGGCGAAAGCGGACGAGTGAATCCCGTCAGTACGGGCATCGGTTTCACCTGCCGGCGCGACGGTACAGCTCCGAATGACGTGCGGTCGGATATCCCCTCACATCCGTTGTTTTCCTTGTTGTCGGCGATGGAAACCTGTGCCTGCGCAGATAGCCCGACGGTGCAGTCTGCGTCTGTCGCCGATATCGTGCGATCACTGCTTGGGGACTGGTTCCATACCGGCCAGGAATCTACCCTCCATCTCAGCGATAGCGGCCTGGACCGTTTATTCCAGCTGTTCCGTCTGGCGCGACAGCTGCGGGAATGGCAGTGGAGCGACGCGCCCGAGCCCGCCGACAAACCCGGTCGTCGGTGAGGGTTAGACTGTGTCAGGTCCCCACCCACTCAACCAGGCCGTTATCGCACAAGCGCTGCATGATTTGCGCAACGGCCAGCTGCGACGCTGCAAGGCCATGGGGTTTGGGGAAGAGGAACTCGATGCCCTCAAACACCCCGCACTGGTGAGTGTCCTGATCAATGCCTCGGTCTCCTGGTGCAAGGTCCAAGTTAATCGCGAGGTACTGAAGCATCTGCTCCGCCAGGTCGAGGATGTCGAGCAGGAAATCCTGACGATAGACCGAATGCTCCGGCTGGGGGCCAGTACCGATATGATCAGTAGATTTTACGGACTGACTCACCAGGAAGTGGCGCTCCGCCGCGATGTGCTGGGCCTGCCAAAACGCAAGGGGCGACACCCGGTATTGAGCGAAGAACAGGAAATGACGCTGTGGCAACGATGGCAACCCGCCATCAAGGCGAGAGAGATCGATTTCGATGACGACGCGGCCATGCTGGATCTCGCCATGGAGTTGGCCGAGGCGTTGAGCCTGCCCATGTCGGTGATCTGGGCCACTATCCGGAGCTGGATTGACCAGGGACTGGCGTAGTCATGGCTGCCGATGACCCGAAGGGTTCTCCGGATGCCCTGAGCGCAATATTGGAAACCGCCTCCCGACAGAGCGGCAAGACCGCAGCTCAGGACGCGATTCTGTTCAGCGGCAACCGCCACGAGAGCGTCCCCCGCGCGCTCTTCTTTGACCGGCGCCTCACACCCCTGGAACGCAATGCCTGGCAGGTACTCCGTCTCCTGCTGAACCCCGAAGAGATCACGGTCTTTCCCACCTACGAACGATTGCGCCCCTTTCTCGCCGCCATGCCCTGTACCGGCAAAGCCTCTCACGAAACCGTCGCCCGGGCACTGACACTGTTGCGGCTCACCCGCTGGCTGAGCCTGGTCAGGCGTCGGCGCAACGCCCGAACCGGCCGTATCGAAGGGAACCTGTATGTGCTTCATGACACATCACTCACCCCGTTTGAAGCCATACACCTGGATACCGACTACCTCCACCTGATCAGCCAGTCAATCACCCATGCCAGCAAGGCGATACAACGCGTTGCCTCGGAAACCCTGCGGGAACTGGCGGACGATCCGCAGGTGAGCCAACGCGCACTGCCGACCCGCCTGCAGGCCATCACCGAGCAGTTGCTTACCCCCTCATCGGAAAAAGCGGCAGGTTATCCACAGCCCGGCACTGGCCACCAATCCGAAGAAGGGAATAGGACCCCGCTTCGGAATGACGAAGAACAGCCTTCGGATTCCGAAGCGGGTCGGCAAGCCAGTGGTAACAACGGTCTTCGGAATCCGAAGGCAGACCGTACAGTAAGTAGTAGTAATCAAAGTATTCATAAAGTACTTACTGTACGGGAGCTTGCCAAAAATCTGCATTTGTCGGACTATTTTTCCGCACTGCGGGAGGAACAACAGAGAGGCGCACTGGCCGCGTTGCGCCAGGTGGATGAAAAGCTGCAACAGGCTGTGCTGGATGAATGGACCGTGCGCTGCCTGTCCGGCGACGTGCGCAATCCCGCCGGCTACCTGTTCGGCATTATCCAAAAAGCCATCCGCGGTGAATTCAATACCTGGGTCGGGGATCTGCTGGCCGACGCGCGTCCATCATCCGGGCACATCCCCGATGACGAGCGAACGGTGCATGAACATATGGCGCAGCTGCGGCCGTTATTCAAACCCTGAACGGTGTTTGCAGCGGAAGCCCTTTCCGGCGCTATGCGAGTCGCATAGCGCATCCTGCCAACGATCCGCCCCTTAAGGTTATGCCACTCGCATAGCGCCATCTGTTGCAGCACCCTCACCCCGACAATCCGGCTCCCACCGGCATCGACTTGTTGACTGACAGCCTTCCGCTGGCGCAGGACACTCATCAGCAAACTGACAACGGGAGTGATCCTATGGCCAATGACATGAAGATGAACCTCGGCTCCCTGCGCAGCACCATGACGCTGACGCTGCACACCCACCACGCCTCGCGCATCTGGCATGGCCGGGCTCCCGCAGAAGGCCGCCCAGGCATCATCGGTCTCAACGGGTTTCTGGCCATCATGAATAAAATGAAACGCGGGGCAGAGCAGGATGACCCCTATTCCGACTGGTGGATGCTCCGCGTCGAGGAGAAGTTGGCCGACACCAAGGACCGGTTACAGGCGCTACGGGAGCAGGTCGATCAGGCTCTCGCCGATGTCCCCGCAGCCCTCAGCCTGGGAGACAATCTCAATGTCCAGCCGGTGACGCTGCCGCTGTTTGTGAACGCCCAACTGGGATTTATGGCCGTGTACCTGCTCGCGGATTTTGACGCACTGGCACGGCATCTCATTCTCGCCCATCACACTGCCCTGATTGATCGCAGCACCCTGGAACGGTGGCTGAACGACGGTGCCCATGCCCTGCGCAGCCTGTTCTCACTGGCCCAGCAGTACAAATATTCCGGAACCAAACGGGACGACTATGCCGCCAGAAATGCCGCCGCCCGTGCAGCGCTCGAAAAATACGGCCCGCTGCCGCAAGACGTGCTCGAAGGCACTCGCCGGTCCCGCTTCGCACCACCACTGGCACGCGACTCATCTACAGCCGATAGCGATGACGTCGGCAATACCGAATCGCCTCTGGCAGTGGACAAACCCACACCGGTAGACACAACGGCACCCCAATCCGCCGAGAGTGACGAGAGCGATTCGCTATGAGCCACCCTCACCCACAAGGCAATCGCTATTTCGTGCCTCTGGTACAGACTGACTTCCAACGCCTGGAACACGCCGCCTACCTAAAAGGCCTTTTAAAACCTTTTAAAGGTAAGGGGGAACTGGAGGACTGGGCCGACCAATGCCGAGCGCTCCGGGATGACCTGATCGAACTCGCTGAGCGGCGGGTGCTCGGGCAGGTGCGTGGATACCCCTTCACCCTGCTGGGGGTACATCTGGCCCAGCAAGCCACCAGCGCGGGCACCACTTTTCTGCGCTGGCGCAATCTCGATCGCTCCAGTATGGGAGTCCCGCTCTGGGAGCAGGCGATGCTCAGTTCAGCAACTCCCGACAAACTCGTCGACGACCTTTACGCTCAGGAGCTACAGCGCATCGCCCTGAATATGCAGATCAGCCTGACTCACAGCATCGCCCGCCAGGCTTTTGAATGCGCCGAGAAGATGGCCCGGGCCGAGATGATTTACCTGCAACGTGCCGATCGGCAACGTTTAACCACCGAGGAGGAATCCCCATGAGCACACATTTTTTTGGCGAAGGCAACATCGGCTCGAAGCCCGAGTACCGCGAATTTGCCAATGGCAACGACGAACCCCGGCGACTGCTGCGGCTGAATGTCTACTTCGACAATCCGGTACCGGTGCAGGAAGGGTACGAAGATCGCGGGGGCTTCTGGGCCCCGGTGGAGCTGTGGCATCGCGACGCCGAACGCTGGCACCTGCTGTATCAAAAAGGGATGCGGGTTCTGGTGGACGGGCGCACAGTGCGTGACGAGTGGGAGGACGCAGAGGAAAACGAACGCGTCACCTTCAAGATCGAGGCACGACGTGTGGGTATCTTGCCGTACCGGCTTGACGATGTGGTACTCAGCGCCAAATCCACCAGCGAAGAGTCACCTGCGGACGACAGGTGAATTGATCGGAACGCTGGCCGGCCATGAGCGGCTGTAGCAACCTTTGGCCGCTCATCCTGCGCCAGCCACTCCCTGCCCGCCAATACCCTGCACCAGGATGCAGATCCAGCGCTGGCAACTCGGAAAAGCGGAACGTGATGGAGCCTCCTGTTCTTCCACTGTGTTCCATTCGCGCCACAGTGCGAAGCTTTGGTAGCGCTATCTCTCGCCACACTAATGCAAATGTTCGGATGAAAGCCGGAACACCCGGTGCCGGTTTCATCGCGGTGGCCGGCGCTGCCGGAGGCGACAATAACCGGGTGTTCTGTCACCACCTTGCCGGAGTCATCACATGCGCCTGTTCCTGTGCGAAAAACCCTCCCAGGGAAAAGACATCGCACGGGTATTGGGTGCAACACGGCAAGGAACCGGCTGCTACAGCGGTACCGGCATTACCGTAACCTGGTGCATCGGTCACCTGATCGAAGCGGCAGCCCCGGAAGTTTATGGTGACGAGTACAAACGCTGGTCCCTCGATCAGCTCCCAATTATTCCCAAGGTCTGGCGCAGCGACATCAAAGCATCGACCGCAGCCCAGTACAAGATTGTCAAACAATTGCTCAAGCAAGCCACTGAGCTGGTTATCGCCACCGACGCAGACCGTGAAGGTGAAATGATTGCCAGGGAGGTGATCGAACTGTGCGGCTACAACGGTCCCATTCAGCGATTGTGGCTTTCCGCACTCAACGACGCCTCTATTCGCAAAGCGCTGGGCGCTCTGAAACCCGGGAGCGAGACCCTGCCGCTGTACTACTCTGCGTTGGCGCGGTCGCGGGCGGACTGGTTGATCGGTATGAACCTGAGCCGGTTGTTTACCCTGCTCGGTCGCCGCAGTGGTTTCGAGGGCGTGTTATCCGTTGGACGTGTGCAAACCCCTACCTTGCGTCTGGTGGTAGACCGCGACAGGGAAATCTTTGCGTTCACCCCAACCCCCTACTGGTCAATTGCGGTCAGGCTCATCTCGTCCGAAAGTCACTTTCTTGCGGAGTGGATACCACCAACGGACACCGCCGACGAGGCGGGACGCTGCGTACAGGAGCAGGTGGCGCAGCACGCCGTTCAATCCATCCGGACCGCCCGAACGGCGCGAGTCTTGTCAGCCGATACAGAGCGTGTCCGGGAGGCGCCGCCACTGCCTTTTGATCTGGGAACCCTGCAGGAGGTCTGCTCACGACAGCTGGGGCTGGATGTCGCGGAAACCCTTCGGATTGCCCAGTCCCTGTATGAAACCCACAAGGCGACGACGTATCCCCGTTCAGACACCGGGTACTTGCCGGAAAACATGCGGCGTGAGGCTCCCGTAGTGATCAAAGCCTTGCTTGCGGCGGACCCCGCGTTGGCCTCTCTTATTGAGACACTGGATCTCAATCTACAGTCCCGCGCGTGGAACGATGCCAAGGTCACGGCGCACCACGGCATTATCCCGACACAGGCGCCCTGCCAGCTGTCCGCCCTATCGGATAAAGAGCAGGCGGTCTACGCCATCATCCGTGCCCACTATCTGTGTCAGTTTCTCCCCCACCATACGTTTGATCGAACGACGGTGCTGCTGGAAGCCGGGGAACAGCCGTTGAAGGCCACCGGCAAGCGGGTCATCGATCCCGGTTGGCACCGGGCACTGAGAAGTGATGCACAGGACAATCAGCAGGAACCGGGAGCGCAGCCTAGCCAGCAACTGCCCTCCCTCGCCACCGGCACAGACTGCAGCATTACCGGCACCGAACTAAAGGCACTGCACACCAAGCCGCCCAAACCCTATACACAGGGCGAATTGATCAAGGCCATGAAAACCGTCGCCCGCCTGGTAAATGACCCGCGCCTGAAGCAGATTCTCAAGGAGACAACCGGTATCGGCACCGAAGCGACACGCGCCGGCATCATCAGTGGTTTGCTTGATCGCGGTTATCTGCAAAAACGTGGTCGAGCCCTTCGTGCCACGGAGGCAGCCTATACCTTGATCGACGTGGTCCCGGAGGCCATCGCCGATCCGGGCACGACGGCGATCTGGGAACAAACCCTGGATTTGATCGAAGCGGGAGACATGACCCTCGGCGCCTTCCTCGACAAGCAAAGCGCCTGGGTGACACAACTGGTCCAGCAGTACGGCACCCTCTCCCTGGACATCAAACTGCCACCCTCACCCACCTGCCCGGATTGCAGCTCACCCATGCAACGGAAAGGCGGTCACAAAGGCGCGTTTTGGTCCTGCGTACGCTATCCGGACTGTAAAGGGACGCGCCCCATCGCGAAGCCTCTGCGTGGGAAAACACCCAGGCAGCGGCGACGGTCCACACCTCACAGCTAAGGCGTCATACGACCCCCGGCAATTGAGGCGCACTGGCCCGAAATCGGGCAGCCCAGGCACGCGACCCCTTCTGTCACGGCGTGCGCACCCTGTCGGTTTTCACTCACCACGGGTGAGAAGGTTTCTCCTCCGACAACTATTGAGAGTAGTTGCCAGTCATCAGCCTGCTTCCGTTGCTCCCGAAGGGTCTCCTGGGCGCTTGCCGCGCGAGCGCCCAGGAGACCCTTCGGGGTTGACGGTACTCATTCCCGGTGCCCGCCGGTGAAACACTGGGCTCCCTTTGTGCGCGGATGTGTGCCACAACATTCCGGCTCCAACCACGACACGGGTCGGGTGAATCGCCAAGAGAAACGGCTTTGATGACGGCCAGATTATCATGTGATTCACGGGTGGTGATTTCTCGTTGCCGAAGGTAATCGCCTTCGGCTGCCTTCTCTTTCTTCGCTTTGTCTCAGCGCCTCTGCCCCCACAGCGTGCCAATCCGGTCGCCGCGGAAACCCCATAGACCCTCGCTCACACACCACCCTCTCGACACGATACCCCCACATATTGCTGACCCGGTCAGCACTGTGCCCCGGCAGCAGCGGTCTTCAATGCTGCATCGCGGATATTCCGCGCCGACCGCGCCAGCCCGTTCCGCATCGTATCGCGGGCGTCCGCCTTCACCGGTGGCGATGCCTTGTTGTTCCAAGAGCCCTTTTCACTCTGTAGCAAACCGCAGGAGATCAAACCATGTCTACCCGTAATCATCCTCCACCCGGCACAACGTGTCAGGAAACACCGATAACCACCGGTCGATTGGCCAAGACGTTCGCCGACCGGAGTCTGCCTCTGCAAGTTCTGCGCAGTGGCCGCGGCTACTACCTCGGCACCTCAGATCAGGACGGCCCGGTTTCCCGGGAATCTGTCGAATATTTTTCCCAACTCCCCGACGCACAACACGCACTGGATACCGGCAACTGGACCCAGCGCGAAGCGCCATAACACGTTTCATAACTTCAGGAGATTTTTTATGACCTTATCCACCCACCAGGAAGCGTTTGCCTGGATTGCCCGGGAGCAGGATCATTTTGAGCAGGCCCCCAACGCATTTCTAAACGCATGGCGACAAGGTGTTGCCCTCGCCGGCATTGAGCTTTTTGGCGATGGCACGCAAGACACCTGGGAACAGGCGACCGACAAATGGGACTTGCGCCCCAACCTGTTGCTGATCAACGACACCGTCGATGTCATGAGTTCCGGCCAGAAAAGGTTCCTTGCCGCATTGGTGAGTTTTTATAACTCCCAGGAAGGCGGCGCACTGTTTCGCCGTGTTGGCATTGAAGGCCTGGCCGATCTCAGCGGCCTGGACCTGACACGTCGCGAAGTGATCGCAGCGCTGATTCTGAACTACTGCGGCTGGTAGTCGCGACCACATTGATCCACTTGAAATCATTCACCCACCGGGGCTCACTTCCCGGTAGGGGTGGGCTCTGCCCTACCTCTACAGGAGATCCACCATGAGCGCTATCATCAACCCCTTTATCCGTGGCTTTAACCATCTCACCACGCAACGGCAGTTAGTCATTACCTACGAGGATGATTGTCCGCCGGCCTTTCGTCCCCTGCATGAATCTCAAGCCCATTTACGGGACGACGAGATTCGGCAGCATCCCTGCATCTTTTGCGACAGCTTTGCACTGATCACCGAGGGACAAACCGTTCCGGATGTCATTGAGGCCCAATGCACTGGCATTGGAATCGTACGCACAGTGGTCTATGCCGTGATGGCCAACGATACTGGGCATCCCATGCATGTTGGCGACACCTATTCAGCGGAGTCCGCCGCGACGCTCATTCACCGTCTGCATTTTATGACGGGGCACTACAGCCGGTGTTGGGAGATCAGTTCGGCCCACATCAGTCGGCAGGCATTGGCTGGATTGGGTGCAATGGCTGATATCGCAACGCCGAGTGGCTTGCTGTTTGAAGCGTTCAGGCTGCCGTACAGCCACGCTGTCGGAGTCAAGCTTATCGCCACACCCTGGACCAGTGAGAACCTTCGGCACATCACCGACCAAAACGCGACACAACTGCGCCAGGAGCATATGGCGGCAGGACTGCCCGGATCGCTGGTGAATGTGTTGCACCTGGCCGCGCTTGCCGATACGCGGATTCTGATATTTGATCCCGATGCGCCAGCGCTGGAAGGTTTACCACTTCACGACCATGGGTAGTATACAAGAGCCCCACCACGGGGCTCATTTTTTAGCTCAGCTTATGTTTACCCATTAATGTTGAAGGTGTTCATCAAAGCTGTGATACCGCTTTTGCCCCGCGCTTTTTCGGATACGTCCCACCTTCGAATTATCAATCTTTCCCTGCAGGAATTGAACGAGCTCATCGAAGCGCGCCGAGGGGATCAATTGCCACTTGCAACCAAACTGGCGTTTCACCGCATTATAGATCGCCATGTACTTGTATTTGTCCTGCTTGGATGTGTCCTGCTTTTGGTAATCTTTATATTTCCCAATCAAATACTCGATGTAGGCGCACTGATTCAAGTCACTGGACACACTTCCCTCCGGGGGCGCTATGGTGACTTTCTGCTTGGTTGATTTCAGATTTAAGGTACCGGCCTGAATGGCTCCGGGGCTATTGATGGCGACCTGTCCCGAGTTGTTTTCCACCCTTATATTTTGGTAATTATTGATGAGCACTTCGGCCACGGAAGTGGTACGAGGTGTTATTTCGACCAGGCCTTTTTGCCCCCAACGACTCTTGTAACTGATCAACAACTCAACGGGATGGTTCTCCACCTCCGAGTCAATAATTCTGTGGTGACGACCACAAAAAAGCAGCAGGTTCTCAAACCCATGCCGTTCGTCGTCGGATTGGCTGGGATCATACCTCGGCCCCCCTTTGCTTGCTGCCCTGATATGGGCAATTTCACCCGTCACCGTGCCAGAGGATTCTACCAGTGGCACCTGGCACGCTGGGTATGCGCACTGATTGTCGGACATTGCGAACAGTCGCTTTATCGTCGGTAGCTTTGGCGATCCCACTCTCCCTCCCTATCACTCAACGTTACTGATGATCCGTCGTGGATTATATGACAGCGAGACATCCATCCCCACCGATACCCTCTGTTTCCAGCCCTCCAAATCCAAGCACCGACGATCAATGGGGCTCAACACGTAACCCATTGCAGATGGCAACGTTGCCCGACAAGCGACATCGTTGTGCCATGTTCCGCTGCTTCGCCAGCGACATGCCCAGGTAGCCTCGACCTTCAAGGCTACGATGCGATCCGTCGCATTGGTTGTTTTTGTACCTGATGCCATCGCGCGTCTTTTACCTCAACCCTCAAGGGACATCCCTCCCTTGCAGGGCGGAAGTCCCTTGGCTTTCCCACAAGGAGTCTTTCATGGACATTCAAGTCATCCGTGCACAGCTGCCGACGCTGGTCAGCGGCCATATGCCGCGCAACGCCCGCAAATTCAAGTTCAACATCTTCGACGGACAACCCAAGGTTTCGACGCTGGGCTTCCACATCGATCCCCAACCGTTCGAAGGCAAGGTGATCGCGAAGACCGATGAGGCCATCGTCGTCAAGACCGGTCGCGCCGAGTTCGCGGTGCTCGATCGCACACTGATCACCGACGTGCCCGACGAGGGCGTCGAAGTGCAGGTTACACCTTATGCTCGACGCCGCTTCGACGGGCTGCGCGCGGACACCCCGGAACAGCGAACCGAGTACGCCGATGGGGTTCCGTACACGGTGAACACCCTGGTGCTCGGCTCGGCACCGGCCAGATTGCCGATTCCGCTACCGCGTTGCCAGGAATTGCAGGATCTCGTCGATCAACTGGAGCAGTTGCCCGCGCCCGATGGCTTTCGGCGCATTACCCACCTGCTGGTGGACGCGGGGGCACGGGACTTCACCTGTGTCAATCCGCTACCCGGCGACATTATCAGGACGCCACCGGCGATCGGTTTCACCGTTGCCACGGCAAAGTTCCAGGGCCAGGTCACCGTACTCTACGAGCGCGGCCTTGATCTCTACGCGGTGGAACTGCGCCGTGAGGGGGATCTGGTCGAGCGGGTCGATACCCTGTGCTTCGATTCGCTCGGCGACACACTGGAACGCCTGATCGACGATGGCAGTTGGCGGCGCATCCAGGTGGTGACTCTGTCTGGACGCACACCGACCCGCCACTGATCCGGCCACCGGCCGTTTTCCTCTCAACCCACGGTGCCGCTGCTCGGCGCCGTGCCCTGGCATCCGCGTTGATGCCTCTTTTCTTTCGTTCTTAGGAGATTACAACCATGTTGCGATTCAAAGGCGCTGACCTGCGCCCTGTACTGACCGAAGCGATAACCAACCAATGCCGCATCATCCTAGCAAAGGATCAGGGCGTCTATTTCCTGCCCGAACAAGGCGAGCGAACGCCGGAAGGACGCTACCAGCGGCTGGCCTACGCCGTCGGCTGCAACCCCGACATCGATCCGTTCGATGACTGGTGGACGCTGGCTTACACCGAGTTGGGCGGTGACGATTTCGGCGAATTTTTCGATCCCCTGGAGGCCGTGTTCGCACACATTCTGAACAGCGAGGACGATCTCGAACTCTCCGCCACCCCGACGCACCTGTCGTTTCAAGCCGTGCCGCCCAAACCGGGCAACGGCTGAAAAGCGGCCTGTCCTCAAGCCCCCCATCGGGGGCTTTTTCTTTTTCCACACCCAGCCACGGAGACCACTTACCTTCCCAAACACTGCCAACAATAATGGGGCTCGGGCAATGTCCCTTAGATACGCGCGCGCCACACACACTGACGTAACACTATGAGCATGTTCCGCTGCTCCGCCAGCGACATGCCCAGGTAGCCACGATCCTTAAGGCTACGGCGCGGTTCCGACCGCGTTGATCGTCCCAGTTCGCCCAGGCATCCCGCGCGCGAACGCTCATCGTTTCGATGATGGATGCACCCTTCTCTTCCCGGATCTGTCGATCCGTCATCCCGTGCGGGGGTATTCCTCCCGCCAGGGCAGGTTTATCTCCGTTATTTTCTATTCTTATTGTGGAGATTAACCATGCCTACATCGTCTGAAAAAACTTTCTTCAACCTGCATATCACCGGCTTGGGGTATCTGAATCGTATTCGCGAGGTCACCCCCCGCAAAGGCGAGTCTTTCCTGGCCTGCGATATCGCAGCACTCAATGGTCCCAGCGATGCGCCTGAGTATCGCCGTTTCGATGTCCGGGTTTCCGGCACTGAAGCGCAACACCTGATTCGCCGTTGTTCCGAAGCCGTTGAAGCGGACAAAAAGGTGCTGATCGGCTTTCGCCTTGGCGACCTGTGGACCGACACCTTTACCTACACCAAAGGCGAGCGGGCCGGGCAACCGGGCATCAGCCTGAAAGCACGTCTGCTCTTCGTCCAGTGGATCAAGGTTGATGGAGAAATGGTCTACAAGGCCGAACCAAAATCAACCGAGAGTTCTGGCGAGGCGGCATCACCCGATGCTTCGGATGCTTCCGCTGAACCAGCGCCTGACATCCCTGACGACGCTGAAACAACCGTATCAGCCTAGTCATCCTCCCAAGGCCCCCACCGGGGCCTTGTTGTCATTTTCTTCCGATCCTTCAGGCGCTTCGCCGTGCCTTTCCGATCACGTCCCATTCAAGGAGACCTTCCATGATTAATCTTTCCGGCCAATTGGCCATACGCACCATCCACGGTCGCAACGGTGATTTCAATGTCGGCCGATTAACCACTTCCATCGGTGAGTTCGTTATCAAGAACGCCGAGCTGGACCAGTACAACGAAGGCAAATACGACGGTGATTTCATCATCACCGAGATTCGACCTTCCACGTACAACACCAGCGGACGCATGGTCATTGAGATTCGCGCCCATTTGGGCGGCATGACCTTATCCAGTATTGATCCTCTCAGCAGTGACGAAGCCAACCGGCTAAGCCCGCAGGAAGTCGATCCTATTGATGAGGAAGCTCAGGCACCGGTACCCATCGCCGCGGCTCCGATCGAGGCAACGGAACAAGTGTCCGGTGATCCGCTGGTCGATACCACGCCATTCGGCGCCTCTGCTTCGACCATGACAGACACACCGATACCGGAGGACACGGATGCCACGCTGTTCGGCACCCTCTGGCCTTTGGGCGAGAGCATCAAACTCGACGCCACTGTCGATCGCCGGGTGTTGCGTCAGCAGCGCGACCGTCTCGGTGTTCTGGGTTACGAGTTCGCACCTCTGACCCAGGACTGGCACCGGGTTTCCGCCTGATCCTCATCGCATCCCGCGATTTTCATCCACCCCAAAGGGGCACCTGTCGCCCCTGAGGCATGGGCGCCCCTCTTTTCTCAAGAGGACATCACTATGCCCACACCTTTATCCCCACAACCGCTGTACCGCCTTGATGAATGCCCGGACCTGATGGCCGATGGCTGCATCACTGACGAGAGCGGCAATCTGGTCTTTCTGTCCGTCTGGGCGCGGGATACCGCTGTCCAGGAATTTTTGGCTCGGCTGACCCTCGGTCGCGCCGAAGACGGACTGGATCAATTCCATCTTATCCCCGAACAGGGATCGTCCATCCCGGTGTTTATCGGCAATGCTGATCTGCTGGAAAAGCGCATCACGCGCGCCTTCAGGCGCACGCTGTTTGGATCCATGGTCCATCTGTGGCTGTTCGACAGGCACTGCATTACCCCGGACAAGGCGAACACCCTTGCACTGGCGGTATTGCCCAAGGGCAACTGCCAATACGAGCGCCTCTGGGTGCTGGTACGAGAGACCTGCCCATTGCCGCTGCTGGATCACTGGCGCGAGCCGGTACTGGCCTTGCTGCAATCACGAAACATGCTGATCCAACTTCCCGTCGCTCTCGGGCCTCTGGAAGGTCATCGCTTGGTTCTGGATGTACCGGCCCTGACTGACGCATTGGGCGACATGATTCGCAACGGTGTCTTGACGGTCTCACCGACCGACTCGGTCCCGAACAAATCCGTTCAACGGGTCGCCTGACGCTTTACCACCGAGCCCGTTCTTCCGGGCTCTTTTCTTACCACTGCTACCAGGAGAGAGTTATGGCTCTTATGTTTCCGCGGCTGGCCCGCAACTTTATCAAAAACGGTTACTTCCCCACGGATGAATCGACGCTGGAGCGGACACTGTCCGCACTGGCCCCATCGTCGGGCACCATGTGCATTCTCGACCCTTGTGCTGGCGAAGGCGTAGCGATTGCCGAAGCCGCTCATGCCCTTGGGCGGGAGCAGGTCACGGTCTACGCCGTCGAGTACGACACCGAGCGTGCCACCCATGCGCGCAATCTCGTTGACCACTGTCTGCAGGGTGACCTGATGGACACACTGATCTCCCGCCAGTCCTTCGGACTGCTGTGGCTCAATCCGCCCTACGGCGATCTGAACCGCGGTGCCGATGGCAATATCGGTTATCCAGGTAAAGGCCGTCCACGGCTGGAGAAGCTGTTTTACCAGCGCACCCTGCCACTGTTGCAGTACGACGGCGTGCTGGTGCTGATCATCCCGATCTACGTCCTCGACGCCGAATTCGTAGGCTGGCTGACACGTCACTTTGCCGACCTGCGACTCTACCGTGCGGTGGACACCCAGTTCAAACAGGTGGTGATCTTCGGTCGACGGGTACGTCAGCGGGAGCTGGCTGGAAGCGACACCAAGGCTGTTCGACAGCAATTGCTCCAGGCCGGTCAGGGCAACATCGATGTAGACGTGTTGCCGGATGACGGATCTTGCCCGACCTACACAGTGCCCACGTCCCAAGCGAACCCGGAGCATTTTTATCGCATCACGCTCGAACCGGAGCAATTCGCTGCCGAAGTACACCGCCTGCAGGGCATGTGGCCGGCCCTCGAAACGTACTTGGGCGCCGCACAGCGAATACCGCGGCCTCCGGCACGTGCCCTTTCCCACTGGCATCTCGCTTTGGCCCTGGCGGCTGGCGCGATCTCAGGGGTTGTCACTGCCAAAACCGGCAAGGTCTTGGTCGTCAAGGGCGATACCCACAAGGAGAAATCCTTGACCACGGAGTACCGGGAGCGGGATGACGGCTCGGTTGCCGAGACCCGCATCCTGACCGATCGCTTCGTACCGATCATCCGCGCGTGGGATATGACACCCGACTCCCCCACCAGGGGGCAGGTGTTGACCATTCGCTGATCATCTCCGGCGGCACGCCGCCGTCGTTAATTCTTTGTTTCATCCACCCACCGGGGTCCAGTCGCCCCGTGGGGTGCCGTGGCCCCGTTTCATATAGAGAGGTAATCACCATGGCACTCGTAACACTGTCTCAACCGCGCTTCCAAGCCGGCAAAGTACTCATGACCCAAGGCGTGAACGATCTTATTCAACGGGGAGTTATCAATCCCGTGCCTTATCTCCAGCGCCATCTCAATGGCGACTGGGGCGATTTGTGCGGCGACGACAAGCAGCTCAATGATGAAGCACTGACATCGGGGGGACGATTGATGTCGTCCTACGACGTCGGGCCGGATCTCAAGCTTTGGATCATCACTGAATGGGATCGCAGCGTCACGACGTTGCTGCTGCCCAGCGAGTACTGATTCCTTTTTTACCGCGACGCCAGCCGTCGTTTCATTTCCCACCCCTGGGGCATGCCTTTGCCCTGCTGGGGGAGATGCATGCCCCGTTTTTTTATGGAGCATCATCATGTCCCTCAATACTTTTACTGGTAACACTGCTGATAACACCTGTTCTGAATCCGTCGGCCAATGCGACTTGCTCGAACAAGATTCTTCCTCCCTCGACATCAGTCTGCCGGACTTTGTGTCCGAATTCGGTGACGAACTACTGGATTCACTCAACCGCGCCAATCCCCCGGTGTATACCGGGCAGGCACGGGCATACCATGAAACCATTCTTGGCGGCCTGAAGCGGCAACTGTTTCCCGCCCAGGCCGACGTGGTTCATGCCGTCACCGAGTTGCTGATCAATCGTGGTGAACGGGCCGCCATCGTCAATGGCGAAATGGGCTGTGGCAAGACGACCGTTGGCATTGCCACGGCCGCCGTCCTCAATGCCGAAGGCTACCGCCGCACCCTGGTGCTCTCACCTCCCCACCTGGTCTACAAGTGGCGACGGGAAATCCAGGAGACGGTCGCCGACGCCAAGGTCTGGGTTCTCAACGGCCCGGACACTCTGGTCAAACTTCTCAAGCTGCGCGAGCGGTTGGGCGTGCCCTCCCAGGGACTGGAATTCTTTGTCCTGGGCCGTGTGCGCATGCGTTTTCACTGGAAGCCGGTGTTTGTACGACGGCGTACCCGCCATGGCGACGTGGGGACCTGTCCAAATTGTGGTCAGGTCATCACCGATCTGGACGGCGAGCCCATCAATCCAGTTGAGCTGGAGGCGGAGGACTCCCGTCGTAGCTGTGGCCACTGTGCCTCGGCGCTGTGGACCCTGATGCGGCCCCGGCGCCTGTCGGTCAATGACCAGTCTCAGGCTGTGCTGAAGGCATTGAAACGTATTCCCACCATCGGCGAGGTTACTGCCCAGAAGCTGATGAAAACCTTTGGGGAATCGTTCCTAGCCTCCATGCTGGGCGACAATCTGTACGAGTTCATCAACCTGATGGACAGTGACGGTGAACTGGTATTCTCCGATCGCCAGGCCCAGCGCATGGAACGCGCCATGGCCAACATGGAGTTCGGCTTTGGTGAAGGGGGCTATCAACCCTCGGAATTCGTCAAACGCTACCTGCCGCAGGGCACGTTCGACCTGCTCATCGCCGACGAGGCGCACGAGTACAAGAACGCTGGCTCCGCACAGGGGCAGGCCATGGGCGTACTGGCGGCCAAGGCGCGCAAGACGCTATTGCTCACCGGCACCCTGATGGGCGGCTACGGAGACGATATCTTTTATCTGCTGTTCCGCGCCTTGCCCGGACGAATGATCGAAGACGGCTACCGGCCCGGTAAACAAGGTAGTCTGACGCCCGCGGCGATGGCGTTTATGCGCGATCACGGTGTGCTTAAGGATATTTATTCCGAGAGCAACGGCTCAGCCCACAAGACCGCCAAGGGCAGCAAAATCACGGTGCGAACCGTGAAAGCCCCCGGATTTGGTCCCAAGGGTGTGTTGCGCTGTGTACTGCCGTTCACGGTATTCCTCAAGTTGAAGGACATTGGTGGCAATGTGCTGCCGCCCTATGACGAGGAATTTCGCGAGGTAGCTATGGATAGTGAGCAAGCGCAGGCCTACTCCCGCCTGGCGGGGCAATTGACCGCTGAGTTGAAGCAGGCCCTGGCGCGCCGCGACACGACGCTGCTGGGCGTGGTACTCAATGTTCTCCTGGCTTGGCCAGACACCTGCTTTCGGGCAGAGACGGTCAAACATCCTCGCACCCGTGACTTGCTGGCGTTTACGCCGTCATTGTTCACTGATCTGGACGTCATGCCCAAGGAACAGGAGCTGAGTGACATCTGCCGGGAGGAGAAAGCTGCCGATCGCAAGGTGCTGGTCTACAGCGTCTATACCGGGACACGGGACACCACGTCTCGGCTGAAGGTGCTGCTGGAGCAGGAAGGCTTCAAGGTGGCGGTACTGCGCGCCAGCGTGGATGCCTCCCGCCGGGAAGACTGGATCGTCGACAAGCTCGACCGCGGTATCGATGTGCTCATCACCAACCCGGAACTGGTCAAGACCGGGCTGGATCTGCTGGAGTTTCCGACGATTGTGTTCATGCAATCCGGGTACAACGTCTACAGTCTGCAGCAGGCCTCCCGGCGTTCCTGGCGCATCGGCCAGAAGCAACCGGTCAAAGTGATCTACCTCGGCTACGCGGCCACCTCGCAGATGACCTGCCTGGGGCTGATGGCGAAAAAAATCGCCGTTTCCCAAAGCACCTCTGGCGATGTGCCGGAATCCGGGCTTGATGCCCTTAATCAGGACGGTGATTCGGTGGAAGTGGCTTTGGCTAGGCAGTTGGTAAACTGAGTATTGTTTGATCTGATCTTGGCGGCCCCTTCGGGGGCCGTATTTATTACAACGCAAGGTGATTTGAGGCGGGAATCAGTCTAGCCAAGAACTACCGGGATTAACGCGCTGCATGTGTTCAAAGGCATCCTCGAAAGGCTCTTCATCAATCGATGCCCCTCGATTCAAAGCGTCCCCAAAATGTAGCAACGAGAGCGTAAAATAGTATTGATCCGAAAAGAGGACGTGTTCATGACAGGACTCTTTAAGCCACTGTGGTGTGTCGTGATACTCGCTAGCCATGGAATTGCCGATATCCCGACGCCGGGCAGCCAGCGACCCTTCAGGTACAGGGATCGGTGGTCTACTCCTAGTCTTGTAATAAAGCCCTGACTTGAGAGCCGCCTTACTGGAACGAGTCCATAGAATAAAACCATCCCTGGACACAACCAGCACCGACCGCCTGGTTGTGAACTGGAGCCAGCGCAAGATCGCAGCAATCAAGGACACGTCATAGCGCGTTGCGCAAGCACCCAACACATCAAAATCCGCTCTCTCTGAGACTTGGATCTGAGTGCGAAAATCATCAAGAGGCATCAGCAGGGTCGCAGCAAAGTCGTTGGCCTGGTACTCAAGCTGGCCGTATTCAGAATCCCACCCAGCCATATCCTCGGTACTACACTGAAACCCCTCGGGATAGTGCAAACGATGAAGCAAGTAATGCCCGAACTCATGGCCAAGCGTGAAATTTATCCGTCCCGGGGACTGCGTGTTGTTGTAGATGATTCCCCATCCCCTCTTTCCAGGCGGTGCTGGCGTCAAGGCCCCTTCGAAACCAGGGAGATCCGCCCCCTTAATCATAGTCAGTGGGTCATCAGGGAATTTTTGGGCAGAGATTTCCCGCGCAACCTCGCTCACGTTAACCGGAAACCGGTCATTGCCAAACACAGTTCTCAGTACGATTGAAATCTCATTGGCAACACGCTTTGGACGGGGAGTATTCGTCATTCATCTTTCCAAAGATCGACCATCTGCCGGATTTTTTCTTTAACCTCTGGCGACATTTGGCGGTACTCCCGATAAAACATCCGGTCGGTGGAATCTTCCTCATTAACCTCACCGCCAACGAAGTAATCAATGGTGACGCCCAATGCCGCTGCCAGACTGGAAAGCTTCTCTGCTGAAGGGCGGGGCGGGTTGCGGTTCTCCAGCTCCCAGACATAGCTCTTGCTACAGTTTGCTTTGTTCGCGAGCTGCTCCAATGTAAGCCCCTTCCGCTTGCGGAGCTCAAAGATCTTTTCGCCGACTGTAGATGCCATGGTTAACCACTTTCCAAATCAAAGTTCACAACTCCGAACAATAATACCTTGACATCCGAATTTCAAGCGGCATAATAATTCCAGAGTACTGAACATTAATTATTGGAGTATCGCACACCTTCAGCTCATATAGGGCTTGAAGAGCAAAAAATACACCATATTTAGTAATATCTAAATGTGTGGAACGGCCCGTAACAACTAAGGTGAGAATACTCGCAGTGGCAGATCAACAAAAGCTTAAGCCCGCAAATGGGCGCTACAACACTAACGATGAAACGAAGAAGGTCGTTTGGATCCAAGCTGCCGGTCACTGCGAACTCTGTGGTAGTGATCTGATGTACGACTACCGCACAGGCCAGCCCATGAAATGGGGGGAGGTTGCCCATATCCTGCCGGCCAGCCCCAAAGGCCCCCGGGCACAGGCGGAGCATGATGACGCAAAAGCGCAGGCGCTCACAAACGACTCCGCCAACCTCATGCTCCTATGTCCCAGCTGTCACGACAAAATTGATCGTGATGCAGACGGGTACCCGGAGAGCGACTTGAGCGGCCTACACCAAGCGTACTTGGAACGCATTCGGCTCGCGGCTACGGCGCCAGATGGCGGCCGGGCGATTCCTGTAATTGTGCAGAGCCAGCACTTTGAGACGATCAATGAAATTCCCGTTCGCGATTTGTTGGTTGCAATGTCTTCTGAAGGGCTAACAGCTTTCGATCACGGCATCAAAATCACTTTTCCCTCACCCGGACCTCGCGGTAGGGATGAAGCCTACTGGCAGAATATCAAGGACAATATCCACCATAACCTGGAGCAGCAATTAAGACGCCGTGGAGGCACCTATGGCGATGCGCCTGCGCTAGCTGTGGTGGGCCTAGCCGACATTCCGGCACTAATGTTACTGGGACAGGCCATAGGAGACCGCTCCAAACGTCTGCTCTTTTCCTTTAACCGCGAGCATCACCTGCGCTGGCCCGATCTGTCCGCTGAGCCACCAAAGTTTCTGTTCACTCCTCCGCCAGATGGCGATGGCCCACTAGCACTAGTGCTATCCATCTCCGCGCTGGTCCCGCATCGCGATGTGGAAGAGGCTTTACCCGGTACACGTATCGCTGAACTGAGCATTCCTGAACCCAGCTATATGATGGTCCAGAACCGTCGTGTTATTCACGCATTCCGCGACGCTCTCCAAATCCGCTTGAGCCAACTCGAAGCCATGACTGCGAGCACGATCCATGTGTTCGCAGCAATCCCAGCCGCACTAGCAGTTGAGTTTGGCGCCTTGCTCACCACCCAACACCAGCATCCGTACCTAATCTTTGACCGGGATAAGGACAACCAAAACCAGTTCAAGCCAACACTACATTTGGGCCCCCAGGCCCAGGAGGCCTCATAATGTCTATGATCATTGAGCAAACCAAGCGTGACAGCTGGGAACATTTCCTGCTTCGTGCAGCAAGAGAGATCTCGTTGTCGGAACCCTTGTACGACAAAATCAATGATCGTTACTCCCAACTAGAGAAAATCCTCTCCACCTCCGATAACCCACTGCTGGCTGGCGCACATATTTTTGTCCAGGGATCCATGAGGTTGAAGACCACTATCAAGCCCGTCTCCGGTGCACCAGCGGAAATGGATACAATCGACGCAGATGCCATTGTCTGGCTACCTCATGCGCAAGGGGCTGAAGCCCATGAAGTTCTTGAAGCAGTTGAGCAACGCTTCACTGAAGGCAGCCGCGTTCAGGAAGAGATTAAACCTTTACGTCGCGGGATACGGATTGTTTACGCCGACGAGAACCCTGGTTTTCATATTGATGTCACTCCTGCCCGTGCGATTAATGGCAACGCGAAAGAAAAGGGTGAGGGAAAACTGGAGGTGCCGGATCGAGAGATGGGTTGGAAGGCAAGCAGTCCAATCCCCTACTCTAACTGGTTAGAAATTGCCTCTACCCAACAAATTACCTTGGAAAGCCTGGCGATAGCAAAAAGTCAACACACTTTTGATGAAGCAACGCAGGATCCCTTGCCTGACTATCAGGACTACCTCGATCAGGATCCGCTTCGCGCAGCGATAAAGTTACTGAAGCGGCATCGGGATGAATGGGCCATCCGAACTAAGAATGAGGATTATCGCCCCATTTCCGCCGTTATCACGACTTTGGCCACCCATGCCTATCTTGATGTGGTTGAAGAGTCAAGGTTAACGCCACTACAACCATTGGATGCAATTCTGGAAATCGTTCGCCGGATGCCACAACATATCCGTTTTGAGGGTAATAGAAGTTTCATCTATAACCCCAAAGACAACGGCGAGAACTTCGCCGAGAAGTGGAATAAGCCGCTTAAGGGGCAACGATATAGCCAGGCTTTCCAAGAATGGCACTTGAGTGCTAGAGAGTCGGTATCTCTGGGGCTGGAGAATTTCGAATCTGCAGAGTCCTTTGCCAAGGCAGTGAAAGAGAACTTCGGTATGGGCGGAACATTTATTTCTGATGTCAATAACGAAATTCCAGCAAACTGGTCTATGCCGGGCCGACCTGCAGGGACCACCCGAAACTCACTGGCAATGGGGTCACTCTTTGGAGGGTTAGTTGCCGGGGCGACCTCTCAGGAAGACATTAAACCCGTTGAACGCCTTGGCTGAGCACCTCGAGCACCCCGTTAAAAGGGGTATCACAGCACTCCGTGACTTTCTTGGCGAAGACAATGCAAGCGCATTGCTTCGGTCCGCCCCTCTGAAATCTGGCGAGGCAGCCAGCTTCTACTATCCGCTGCCAACTGATTACACTGGAGAACAGCGACAACTGCGTATCAGCTTTCCATCTAACTTTCCTCAGGGGGAGCTTAAACTCGTTGTCGAGCCATCTCCTTGGCTAATTTGGCCCCATGCCATGGAATCAGGACTCTGCCTACATGGTTTTCGGGAGCGCCCCATCACGGGCACACCCGAGCTTATAGTAGAAGACAGTATGTCTCGCCTGAGAAAAATTATAGCCTTGTCCGTGGAGGGTTCATGCAAAGCTCGGCGTGACATCGAGTTTCAGAATGAAGTCACCTCTTACTGGTTCAGGCAGCACGGCCCATCTGTACAGAACCTGCTCCTGCTGGACCGACCCCACAGTGCGTCAAAACTATTCGCCCTCAGTGCTCCGAACCAAATGTTACCTTCAGGCCAAGAGACGGTTTGGATGGCAACCAATACGTCCGTACTCAAGAAACACTTCAAACGTATGATGGGACGATCAGTAACAATTCGAGCGGCGGAAACCCCCAGCTTCTATGCCAAGTTGCAGAGCTACCCGGACATCCGCACTCCTGCGCCAGAGGATTTGCTACCATGGTTCACACCGCACTTGAAGAAAGGCGACTCTGGCCAACTATTCTCATGGTTTCGTGAGACAAGTTCATTAACCTCCCGATGGATTGCCTTGGAGCTTCCAGGGGATACACGCGCTCCGATCTACTGTCTCAACATTCGCTCTTCTAACTCGCAAACCAACCGGGGCGCAACCTTCAACTTGCGCACTGCGCGCCGACGGCCTGCCAAGGCTGCTAATAAAGCCCCCACGCTCATCCGCTCGGCTAATCTGGATGTGCTTGATCGGAACGAAATTTTATCCCGCGACCTCAGCGGCATTGCCGCTAGTCTTGAAGGTTCTCGCGTCGTTTGCATCGGCGTCGGATCGCTTGGTAGTTCAGTGGCCATGCAGCTAGCTCGTTCCGGCGTCGGCCACCTGACTCTTATCGATTACGAGACATTGGTTTCAGCCAACCTTGGCAGACACGTTCTAGGAATAGATGACTTGGGAAAGGCAAAGGCCGTAGCACTCCGGGACAAACTTTTAAAAGATTTACCAACCATCGAAGTCACCGCCTATGCCACCTTCGCCGAGGTTGTATTGCAACAGATGCCCGAAGTATTCGAGAAAGCAGATCTGGTTGTAATCACCACCGCTGAATGGGAATCAGAATCCTCTTTTTGGAAAGCTAAATCAGACAACGCTTCCTGGGGATTGATTCAGGCTTGGAGCGAGCCGTACACCCAGATTGGGCATGCCCTCTTGGCTCCGGCTGGAGCATTTGATGCTAGACACCTGTTCAGCGAAAGTGGTGACTTCAAGCACAAGTTCACTGAGTGGCCGGAAGGGGGTGTGGTCTCACTCCCCGCTTGTGGTGAAAGCTTTATTCCTGGTGGCTCCCTGGGAATGACAAATATCGCTTCCATGGTATCGCAGACTGTTTTGCGTACCTTGAGCCGAAAAAGCGAGGGAACGACCTGGATCAGCAGTATTAACAGGCCCCATGACATTGCAAGCCTTGGAGGAAACTACCTTGGGCCTGAACTGCCAGAAGGAATGCAACAGGCTTTGCTGGAGCGCGGATGGCCGAAGAGAGCGGACGGAACCGAATGACGGATATCGCTTGGCGGTGGCGTTGGCCTGGGGTGGACCATGAACTCCTGGTATCCCAGTCAGTCGCCGATGTATTAAGTAACCATCGGCAAAAAGGAGGTGCAACGGAATGTGGGGGACAATTGTTCGTAGATCCCAACGGTCGGTCAGGATTACTGCTTACTTTGGCTACTCCTCCTCACAACGCCGACCGTGCAGGTAGAACCTGGCTGGAACTGGACGCGGAGCGTTGCCGACAAGAGGTATCGAACGCCAATATCCTTGGGCTACGCCTCGTAGGATATTGGCATACACATCCCCAAACTGTTCCCGCTATTTCACCTATCGACGCAGGAAGTTTCTTCAGGTTTACCTCACACCATACTCAGGAATTGCCTCATCCGATAGCCATCATTGTTGGTAAATCCAAAAAGCCCGATGGAATCAAGGTATGGTCCTTCAGGAGTGGCCACTATGTCGAGGCAATGCGAACCAAATGAGCACCTACTCACAGTGGCTGCCCGCTGCTCAACGTTTGGCTCTATCCGTTAGCATCAAAGCGAAAAGCTCTGCCTGGAAACGAGCATCCTCCAATGCGTTATGTGTCGGCGCACTGTATGGTTTGAGTTTATCAGCCATTTGGGAGGATTTCGTTCCCTTCCAACTGCAACCTGTAGATCCCATGAAGTAGGCTTTCATATCAATCGCAGTGAAGCCAAAGGGATTGGCTCCCAAATATTTGTGGAAGTAGTAATTAATGAAAGACCAATCGAACGGGGCATTGAGTCCGACAAAAACAGGTTTCTGACCAGGCCGGAGCGAGGACTTTAACCATTGTTCAAACAGAATCATCGCCTCGCTTGGAGCCATACCCTCAAGGTCCAACCTACTCATGTCCAAACCCGTCACGGCAACCGCTTCAGGATCGTGAGTCTCGCTGTCGGGCTTCAGCTCAAGGTAGATAGACCTTGCAGGCTCATCTACCAAGCAAGCGCCAATCGAAAGTAGGCTATATACTCCAGGTGCCGGACCGGAGGTTTCGACATCAACGGAAATGTAAAGCTCATCTTCAATCATGCCAAACCCATACAATCAATTCCCATTGTGGGTTACGCGAAACATTGCATCATGCTGTTATCTGTTACCCCGTTGGATCCGTCTGTACATTTCCCCAAGTATTGTACCATGATTGAACATATCATCAGTTTCTCGCTCAGTTCCCGCTCCCCCTGTTTTAGATCACCTCACTCCCACCGCTCAGTTGCGTACCATATTGCGGCATACGCTCATACCGCACGCAACCATGGATGAATAGCCCGGTCGCAAAACGATATACCTTGCTCATAACAGACGGCAATAGCCCCGACCCTGCGGCAATATCCACCCGCCCCACTACACCCTTCGGCTCCCGAACAATACCAATTTCACCAAACCAGATGATGAACTGAAATTTTGCGCGCCGCCCAAAAGCCCCTAGCCCAAATCGACAGGGGTGTTGAAGGATGACCCAGCTTCATTTCCCCCGCATCCGAAGCAACCCAAACCATTAACCCCTGAATCTTGCCGAAGTTCATATATCTTAAGACTACACGGATTCTCCGCAACCCAGAAAAGCCACGGAACCAGACCAAACCGGACCCAATCATATCAAATCATTGCACCAACAACATTGTTCGTGTCATCATGGCAGCTTGCCCAGATTTTGACTTCACACAGGTAAATCATGTCTGAACGTTGGCTATCGGTCGAAGAAATCGCCGAGTATCTAGGAGTTAGCAAGGACAGTGTCTATGCGTGGATTCGAGGGCGGAATATGCCGGCCCATCGTATTGGGCGACTTTGGAAATTCAAGGCACAGGAAGTGGACGAATGGGTGAAGTCGCAAGGCGCAGCCGAGAGTGGCGATGAAAGCCGCGAATAATGGATATTTCAATACGCGAGGGATTACGTCTGGGACAGCCAGATTTTATTCCTTCAGCACTCTAATTGGGAGCGCCGAGTAATGCATCAGAATTCAGTTGGATGGAAAAACCCGAATGCCCGTTCCAATAATTGATCTCTTCGCCGGCCCGGGAGGTTTGGGAGAGGGGTTTGCCTCTCTTCAAGATCACAAGCGTCAACCGTATTTTGAGATTGGACTATCCATAGAAAAGGACGCTGTCGCACATCGAACGCTCACCCTTCGGGCAGTTTTCAGGCGCCTGCGAGGCACAAAGGATGTAAAACATTACTACAGCTACATTCGAGGTGAAATAGACGAAACTACCTTTCGGAAAATCCCGGCAGTTGCCAGCGCCTTTGCTCATGCCGAAATTGAAGCTCGCTGTCTCGAATTGGGGAAATCCGACGAAAAAAGCATAGACAAGGAAATACTGGCTGCGCTCAAGGGGCAGGAAACCTGGGTGCTAATCGGCGGGCCGCCCTGCCAAGCCTACTCTCTCGCTGGACGATCCAGAAGAGCCAATGACAAAAAGTTCCACGAGGACGAGAAACACCTCCTCTACCGGGAATATCTGAGAATCATTCGAGTCCACAAACCCGCTATTTTCGTGATGGAAAATGTCAAGGGTCTGCTTTCCTCTCAACATTCAGGAAATCCGATGTTCGAAAAGATTATCGCAGACCTGTCCAAGCCGTCGGATGGACTGGAGTACGAAATCCGCTCCTTCGTGAAGAAGGGGGACAGCAATTCCTTGCAGCCCACAGATTATATCATTCACTCAGAACGCTACGGGATTCCCCAAAGCAGACATCGGGTAATTTTGCTGGGGGTTAGAAAGGACGCAGGCCTATCCCAGCACCAGTTGTTGGCGCCTGCACCCAAGCCCATCACGGCCAAACAGACTATTGATGATCTTCCTAGACTCCGAAGTAGGCTATCCCGTGGCGACACATTGGATGGATGGCGTGACGCGGTCCAAGCAGGCGCTTCCTTTCTAAAGGGTTGGGATTCGGAAGACGCATCAACCATGAAAGAATTGATGCGCACCTTCGCGGCTGAAGCAACAGGCGCAAATACGGGGGGACGATTCATCCCGAAGACATACAAAAGGCCGAAAAAACCAACTGAGCTGCAGCGATGGCTCCAAGACAGGAGCCTGGGCGGCGTATGCCAGCACGAGGCCCGCTCCCATATGGCATCGGACCTGGCTCGCTACCTTTTTTCGGCCTGCTTCGCCCACAGGTGGAAATACTCCCCACGACTGGATGTGTTCCCCCCAGCGTTGCTCCCGGATCACATCAATGTAAAAGCAAACTCAGGAACAGGAACTATCCCATTCAAGGATCGATTCAGAGTTCAGTGCAGGAACGAGCCTGCCACCACTATAGTGGCGCACATTGCCAAGGATGGGCATTACTACATTCACTACGATCCGTCCCAGTGTCGGAGCCTAACAGTCAGAGAGGCAGCGAGACTCCAAACATTCCCGGACAACTATTTCTTTGCCGGAAACCGAACCGAGCAGTATACGCAGGTGGGAAATGCAGTCCCCCCCCTACTTGCCCGCAAACTGGCGCAGGTAGTGAGAGGAATTCTCAACCACAGAAAAAAGAAAGAGCTAAAAGAGAATTCCTCCACTGCACAAAAACGGCAGAAAAGGGAGATGTGGCGGCCATCGTCGAGTGAGGAGAGGATTTCCGCGCTTGTTGAAACAGGCTAAACAATCAATCGACTATAAGTCTGGCTTTCGTACCATGCAGCCATTTGTCAACAATTTGGGCAGTCCCTTCGACGGAGTTCTTCAAGGAGCATTCCCAGACAACAGCAACACGCCATCCAAGATCGGAAAGCATCTCCACATGCCGCGCGTCCCGAGCGATATTCCCCTGGAACTTCTCGCGCCAGAATTCGCTGTTGGACTTCGGCATCGTGGTATACCGGCATCCGTCATGCCTGTGCCAAAAGCAGCCATGCACAAATACCACTGCCCTGTATTTGGGGAGCACTATGTCAGGAACACCCGGCAGAGACTTGACATGAAGCCGATACCGAAGGCCCCTCGCAAAAAGGCTGGAGCGAAGCGCCTTCTCGGGCCAGGTATTCTTCGCCCGGATGCCCGACATCATACGGCTGCGTTGGGGTGTGGTGGGAACGCGCATAATCGTGAACCATGCCAGTCAATAAAGGAGGCTGGCAAGTGACTGGACAGACACAGGACAAGGAAATGCTTGTTTCAGGACTCTCGAACCCAATCGCCGAAAAAATACCAGGGAGAAGCTGATGGCGCGAGATTTTACACATCCTCCAAGTGCTGCGTGCCTAGCAGCTTCAATGCGTGACCTCGGATATTCACTTGAAACGGCGGTTGCGGATCTCATCGATAACAGTATATCCGCCGATGCGAAATCCATCGACATTATTTGCGACATTACCGCGGTTCAGCCATTTGTGGCCATCCTCGATGATGGCACCGGTATGACGGAACAAGAGTTATTGAGTGCGATGCGCCACGGGACAGTCAATCCAAAGCAAACACGGACTCCCCATGACCTGGGACGATTCGGTCTTGGTCTCAAGACCGCTTCATTCTCTCAGTGCCGGTCGCTTACAGTAGTCAGCAAAAAAGATAGGCGTCTCTGCGGAGCCGAATGGAATCTGGATCGTATTGACGCTGCTGATGACTGGATCCTTCGCATCCTGGACGAAAATGACATACATGCATTACCGTACATCGGTCAACTTCCGGAAGAATGCGGCACAGCCGTCATCTGGCAGGATCTTGATCGCCTTTTCGAGGGCGAATCCGGAAACCGACGCAGTGAGATTGTCAACGAAAAACTCGATACTTTGGAGAAGCATCTATCTCTCGTATTTCACCGATTTCTTGCCGGCGAAATACGCGGGAGGAGCCGAATAGGGATTACGGTAAACGGCCACGAGGTCAAGCCATTCGATCCATTCTGCCGAAAGAGCACCTACACGCGGCGGCTTCCAGAGGACGTGGTACGAATCAGTGGGCACGAGGTTCGTATTCAACCCTACATTCTTCCCCATTATTCAAACCTAAGTGCGGAGGACTACGACATCTATCAGAGCCGAAGTGACTTTATTTCCAACCAAGGTGCTTACATATACCGAAACGGCAGGCTAATGGCCTGGGGCGACTGGTTCCGTCTGATTCCCAAGGGAGAGGCCACAAAGCTCGCACGCGTTCAGATCGACTTTCCCAACAGTCTTGACGAAGCCTGGACTATAGATATCAAAAAATCCCGATCCCGGCCTCCGGCACAGGTTCGAGAACGTCTTCGGCAGATAATTGCTCAGGTTTCCGGTGCAAGCACCAGAGTTCATCGAGGTCGTGGTCAAAAACTGTTTCAGGACATCAAGGCCCCACTGTGGGAGCGCTATGCCGACCAGGGTGGGGTCAGATACACTCTCAACAGCTCGCACCCGTTGGTACAAAGCCTTCACGATCGTCTCGATGATGATGGAGTCAAGCATCTCAACATCCTTCTTGAAGCTGTTTCAGCTGCATTACCAATCGAAATGGTTTACTCGGATTATTCCGTGCACCCGCGCGATATAGCACAAAAGCCAGCCGTTCAGGACGTGCAAAAACGTTTGCATGAGCTGAGATTGGTATTGTGGGGGAATTCTCCGGGCAATCCGGAAACCTTCAGAGATATAGCAAGATCGACAGGCCTCTTTGACGGGCAAGAGGACATCGTTGAGAATTACATACAAGGAGAATTTGCATGAATCGCACTCGCAATGATAAGGAAAAGGGGGTCATTGCTGCCCTGATTACTGCATTTGAAGAATACGATACCCCCCCCTCCCGGGCCGACATCGAAGCCAAGGCCAGGGCGCTTGCTCCCATCCTCGGCTTCGATGGCGACCTCCACGACATAGTTGTGACGGCAGAGACGATCATTCCTTCCCGCATGAGCGCAGGTGTTTCTCTGGTCGATGTCGAAGCTGCACATGATGAAGAGTGGGTTCATAAGCGCGAGATCGGCAGCATCTATGCCGATGCCTATGCCGATTACCTGCGCAGCCAGAACTGGCATCCAACCGTTATCAATACACTTCTCAATGATGATGGCTCCAAAATCCTCGGCCTCCTCCAGGATCCGACAAGCGAAGGCGCATGGAACAGACGCGGCCTCGTCATCGGCCATGTACAGTCAGGGAAAACAGCCAACTATATGGGCGTAATTGCCAAGGCCGCCGATGCTGGATACAAATTCATCATCGTTATTGCGGGCATTCACAACAACTTGCGAAAACAGACTCAGGAACGCATTGATGAGGGTTTCATCGGTCGTTCCAGCGACCCATCCAACAGGATGAATATCGGCGTCGGCCTCAACGAAGGCTATCCCCATCCGGCAACACTTACCAACATAAATGATGACTTCAACGAAAATACCGCTGCGAGAATGGGCTGGCAACTCAATGATTTCAGCAAGCCCATAATACTGATTATCAAGAAAAACGTTCACACATTGGATGCACTTCACAAGTGGTTGAAGGCAATGAATGCGAGAGGTGATGGACGAATATCCGATGTGCCGATGCTGATGATCGATGACGAAGCCGACAACGCGTCAATCAACACCAACAAGGAGGACATACAACCAACACGCACCAACGCGGCGATACGTACGATCCTGGGGCTTTTCACGAAATCCTGCTATGTCGGTTATACAGCCACTCCATTTGCAAATATCTTCATCAATCCGGACGCCTACGATCCGGACGCGCGGGAAGAGCTTTTCCCAAAGGACTTCATTTACTCGCTGGATGCACCAACCACCTATTTTGGCCCGGACAAGGTTTTTCTCGACGAAGCGACAAGCAGGGTTATCGTCGAACGCATTGACGACTGCGAAGACTACCTACCATCTTCGCACAAGAATGGATTTCCGGTTACCGAACTGCCCCCAAGTCTATATAGAGCTCTGGATCAGTTCATTGTCGCACGTGCCATCCGGAACCTGCGAAAACAGGAGACAAAACATTGCTCAATGCTTATCAATGTATCGCGCTTCGTTTCGGTTCAGAAAGAGGTCAAGGGCTTCATAGGTCTGCGCGTCGACAGAATACGCGAGGCGGTGAAAGCAAATTACATGATGCCCGAAGATGCCTCGGCAAAGAACGTCTACATGGCCGGACTTCGCGCGGCGTTTGAGAGAAACTTTTCCGAATGCGGCTTCACCTGGGATGAAGTGAAGAAGGCTCTCTGGAGCACTTTCGAACATCTCCGAACATATGTCGTGAACAGCAAAAGCGATGAAGTACTTGATTACGGAAGGTATCAGCGTGATGGCATCGGCGTCACCGCCATCACCATCGGCGGGCTCAGCCTTTCCCGGGGTTTGACTCTCGAAGGGCTGACCATTAGCTATATGTACCGCAATACCCGAATGTACGATACCTTGATGCAGATGGGACGTTGGTTTGGCTATCGGCCGGGCTTTGAAGACATTTGCCGAGTTCATTTGCCACAGGGATCAATCAATTGGTATTCCCATATCGCTCGCGCTTCAGAGGAACTGCGCCAGCAGATCAGACGTATGCGCAAGATCGGACTGAGTCCGAAAGATTTCGGTCTTTACGTCCAGTCCCATCCCGACAGCCTTCTTATCACGGCAGCAAACAAGATGCGAAGCGGGGAAAGGATCGCCCTCAATCAGAATTTCACCGGCAAACTCGTTGAAAGTACACTTCTTCCGATTGACCCCAAAGCAAATCTGGAGAATGAAGCTCTGATTCAGGAATATTGGCAAGCTCAGTTTAGCGGAAAGATCGAAAACACCGACAAGGGGTGGTTTATTCCCGACGTAGACGTCGAAGTTATCGAGGAATTTCTCACACGTTTCAAGTCGCACAGCGACGCCATTCTGCCGAAATCCTGGGCCATCGACTACCTCCAGGCTATCGCAGAGAAGTACCCCAAGGGAGACGTGCTTCTGGTTTCGAAAGGCACCGGCGATCCAATCAAGTTTAGACTAGGTGCACAGGATCGGACAGCCAAGGACGCCACCTCCGAGGGCTGGCGCCTGTCTGGATATCGATTGGCAAGTCGCGGCGATGAAAAGCTTGGGCTGACTGAAGAGCAGGTGCAGGAAGCCCAAACACTTGCAGCCGATGACAGGAAAAGTAAAAGTGGGAAGCCCTCCGACTTTCACTACCGAGTCGTGAGGGACAAGCCCCTTCTCATGCTTCATGTTCTCGAGCCAACCGATAATGTGTCACTCGAAGGGTTACGCGTTCCCGCATGGGGTTTGAGCTATCCTGACGGTCTTTACCGGACAGAGATC
>JALOAH010000018.1 GCA_023228865.1 Porticoccaceae bacterium
GAACTGGCCCTTCATAACGCCAAAGACGTGTTCGACTTTGACGCGGACTTTCGATTTGCTGCGGTTCCTGGCACGGTCTTCCTCACTGAGCGAGACGTGGCGGCTGCCTTTTTTGTGCGTAAAGTGAGGGTGTTCAAAACTCTGTGTCAGCCAACCAGCTTTCATAAGCTGATGTGATCATCAAGCCGACCCGGGAAGTGGATGGTCAATTGGGATAGCGTCAGATTCCAGTTCTGGATCGGATGCGTCCACCGCTCCGAGGCCTTCAGTATACCGGCGTAGAGCAGCTTCAGTAAGCTGTTTTCGTTGGCAAAGCCACCCTTGGTTTTGGTCAGCTCCCGCCGTGTCAGGATAGTTGTCCGATCCCCTGAATCTTAAAAGACAAGACGGTGGGCGGAAAGAAGGTTGTATGGCACGTTACTCTCCGGAGCGGAAAGAGGCGGTCCTGAAGAAGCTGTTACCGCCCCTGAGTCGCCCGGTGCCCAGTGTGGCGAAGGAGGAAGGCATTTCGGAACCGACCCTGTATCATTGGCTGCATCAGTTAAGAGCAGAAGGTAAGCCAGTGCCCCAGAGTGGTCGTAGTCCAGAACAGTGGTCGGCGGAAGCCAAGTTTGCCGTGGTGGTGGAAACTGCCGGGTTATCCGAGGTGGAGCTAAGTCAGTATTGTCGGGAAAAAGGTCTGTTGCCGGAGCAGGTGAAAGAGTGGAAACAAGCCTGTATTGCCGGTACCCAGACGGAGGCCCAACGCCGTCAGGCTGAACGTGAACAGAGCAAGGCAGATCGTAAGCGCATCCGGCAGTTGGAGCGGGAGCTTCAGCGTAAGGAAAAGGCCTTGGCGGAAGCGGCAGCGCTGTTGGTGCTGCGAAAAAAGCTGAGGGCCTTGTACGGCGAAGAGGACGAGGACAACTGATCCCCGTCGAGGAGCGCCAGCAGTGCATCGAACTCTACCAGGAGGCGGTGGCTGCCGGTGCCCGTCGTGACAAGGCAGCAGGAGAACTGGAGTTGCCCTCGCGTACGCTGCGGCGCTGGCTGGATGCGGAAGGCCAGGTGCGAGCTGATGGACGCCCGGACGCGATACGTCCGGCGCCAGTCAATCGCTTGAGTGAAGCGGAGCGGGAAGCCATCGTGGCGCTGTGTAACCAGCCGGAATATGCCAGTCTGCCGCCCTCGCAGATCGTGCCGCGGCTGGCGGACCAAGGCGAGTATCTGGCGTCGGAATCGAGTTTTTACCGGGTGTTGAAGGCCGAAGACCAATTGCATTATCGGGGCCGGGCCAAGGCGCCGGTCAAGCGAGCGGCGCCCACCACGCAGGTGGCGACAGCCCCAAACCAAGTATGGAGCTGGGACATCAGTTACATGCCGTCGACAGTGCGGGGCCTGTACTGGTTTCTGTATGCGATCCTGGATGTGTACAGCCGCAAGCTGGTGGCGTGGGAGGTACACTCTTGCGAATCCGGCGAGCTGGCGTCGACATTGATCCAGCGAGCGGTTTTACGCGAGCAGTGCCTGCATAAACCACTGGTGCTACATGCTGACAACGGTGCGCCGATGACGTCGAGCACGCTCAAGGCCAAGCTACAGGAGCTGGGCATTACGTCGTCCCACAGCCGACCACGGGTGAGTAATGACAATCCGTTTTCGGAGTCGTTGTTCCGCACATTGAAATACTGTCCGCAATGGCCCTCGCGCGGCTTTGCGACACTGGAAGACGCCCGGCAATGGATGCTGAAGTTCGACCGCTTCTACAACCAGGAGCATCGCCACAGCGGTATTCGCTTTGTGACACCAGCGCAGCGGCATGCAGGTAAGGATGTTGAGCTATTGGCAAAACGCGATGCACTATATCGACAAGCACAGGAGAAGCATCCTGAGCGTTGGTCCAGGCAAACCCGCAATTGGACTCCGCAGGGAGCCGTAGCATTAAATCCAGACCGTCAGTTGAAGGACATTCCTCTGGCGGCATAAAAAACATTTTTCGGACAACTATCTTGAAAATCGCCGAACCCAACACTTGACAACAGCACGCAATAGCGTACCATTAAATTTTTACCGAGATTGCTATATGACAGCCATCACAGCCAGTGAAGCTCGCGCCAACCTGTATCGTCTGATTGACGAAGCTGCGGTTTCCCATCAGCCATTACTAATCACCGGCAAACGCAATAAGGCGGTGCTGGTTTCCGAAGACGACTGGCAAGCGATTCAGGAAACGCTTCATCTTTTATCTGTGCCCGGTATGCGTGAATCCATCAAGAAAGGTATGGATTCACCTGTCGATGAGTGTAGCCAGGAACTCGATTGGTGACCTGGCAACTGGTTTACACCAACCAAGCACAGAAGGACGCCAAGAAACTCGCCTCCAGCGGACTAAAAGCCAAGGCTCAAGAATTACTGGCTCTTATAGCAGAAGACCCCTTTCGCAAACCACCACCCTATGAGAAGCTTGTCGGAGACCTCGCCGGAGCCTATTCCCGGCGCATTAACATTCAACACCGGCTGGTTTACCAGGTTCTTGAAAAGGATCAAGTCGTTAAAGTGTTGCGGTTGTGGAGTCACTACGAATAGTCATTACTTTTAAAAAGGAATTTATCGCAATGGATCCTATCTCATTTATCCTTTCCACCTATATAAACACGGTTTCTTCGACGATGACCAATAACGTGTCTGAAATCTATGGCACCGAAATGCAGTCCGTTGCTACTGAATACCACGGTCATCAAGTAACCTACTCTTACCAAATGTGGAAAATAAAACCAGAATCTGTCTGCCGTAATCAGAAGTCGGACATCAATCAATATTCAAAATGCACGATTGAAGCCAAATCTCTCTTCGATGAACTTTGCGATTATTTGCAAACCAATCCTGGCTCAGGATGGCGCTTTCAAAAGAACAAGAATATGTATTGTACGGCGGCCATTTCCTATCAACCTGTGATAGCATCAATTCAGAAAGCAGACCAACCAACACCCATAGAAATTGCCAGAAAGGAATGCAATACAGTCATTGCTGAGAATATGGGAGACGGTAGCCCTGCTGCACAAAAGAGAATTGAAAAGGCATGCGAAAGCTATAATTCCATGCAGGAATAACGTTTTATTGGCACCAAGAAATGGTAACTCTATGAAACTTAAAGAATGGGACAGGGTTCAACTCCCGCCGCCAATTGAAAGACCAGCAACAAGCAAGAACGACCACAAAGCCCCTGCAATATGGGGCTTTTTTTATGTCTGACGGCTAATAATGTCCATTGCCCCGCACCAAATGTATTTTTAGAAGGCTCCCTGCTCAGACAAATTCCCGCCCGAGTAGATGCCTGGCAATAATCAGCTTCTGGATCTGGGGCGTACCGTCGGCAATTTGCTGGCCGATCACATCCCGCAGGCGCTGCTCCACGGGGAAGTCCTTGGTGTAACCGTAATGACCGTGGAGAATCAGGCAATCCTGTATTGCTCCTACCGACATATCCGGCCCCTGTAATTTGCACATGGCGGCCTCCTTGGTGTGTGCAAGCCCCCGATCTCGCAGCCACAGGGTGCGATAGCAGAGCCAGCGCACGATTTCCAGGCGAGTCGACCAATCGGCAATGGGAAAGGACACTCCCTGATTTTTGGAAATTGGCGCTCCAAATGCTTGCCGCTGCCTGACGTAGTCGATGGTTTCATCAAGGGTGATCTGCGCTGCCCCCAGACACATAAGCCCAATAAGGGCGCGGGTATAGTCAAAGGTCTGCATTACTTTGACAAAACCGCCGCCCTCTTCACCGATCAAGTGGTCTAAAGGAATTTCCACATCGCTGAGAAACAGCGAACCCCGCACTATACCCCTGGCGCCCATATCCGAGTAAGGGGTTCGCGATACGCCGGGCAAATCCAGAGGCACAAGAAAAGCGGACACCCCTTTGGCGCCGGCAACGGCATCTGTTTTGGCAAAAACCACGGCGGCATCACCCACCATCAATAGCGTCATGGCAGATTTTTCACCGTTAAGGATGTACTTATCCCCCTGGCGCACCGCGCGGGTTTTGATAGCCGAGGCGTCGGAACCGCAATGGGGTTCAGTGAGGGCGGTGCAGATCACTTTTTCACCCCGCGCCATGGGGGCAAGCCAGGTTTTCTTGATGGTTTCGGTGGCAAATTTCTCGATAATTTCACCGCTGAAGCAGGCGAGTAAAATGCCGTAGCCGCAGTTGAAATCCCCCCTCGCCACCTCCTCCATAATGAGTCCAGCGGTGAGGCAATCCAGATCCTGGCCACCGTACTGCTCGGGAACCCGCATACCGAGGATACCCAGCTCGCCCATTTTCAACCACTGTTCTTTGGGAAATTCCTCCGCCCTGTCCCAATAGGTGTATTTTGGCAGCAGTTCCCTGGCGGCAAAACTGCGCACCGTGTCGACAATGGCCTGCTGGTCTTCACTAAGGGAAAAGTCCATAAAGGTTTCCTTAAATATTCCTCTGTGCTGGTGCTGCGGCGAGGGAAATCTCAGTGCTGCTGTGCGACCAGGTCGCCGTTTATCAGGGCTTCCGCCAGTTTGAATTTTTGTATTTTTCCCGTCTCCGTGAGGGGGAAGCTGGACACAAACGACCAGAACCTGGGGGTTTTGTAATGGGCGAGATGTTTGCGGCAATAGGCGTGAAGCTCATCCACGGAGGGCAAGTCATTCGCTGATACGGGCAAAATCACCGCCGCCACCTGTTCGCCCCAATACTGATCGGGAAGGCCAACAACGGCAGCGGTCTCTACCTTGGGGTGTTCCTGCAGCAGAATTTCAACCTCACGGGGATAAATATTTTCACCACCGCGAATAATGACTTCCTTCATTCTGCCGGTGATTTTCAGATAACCGCGAGCATCCATAGTGCCTATATCGCCGGAATGCAGCCAGCCGTCGGCATCGAGGGTTTTTGCGGTTTCCTCCGCCATATTGAAATAGCCGATCATGGTTTGATAACCGCGAATACAAATTTCCCCCGGCGTATTGAGAGGCGCCACCGCACCTGTTTTTGGATCGGCGATTTTAACCTCCACCTGGGGCATGGGTTGGCCAATGGTTTCGGTTTTATCAATCTCGTCGTCGCTGTGGTAGACACCGCAAATAACACCCTGCATTTCCGTCGCCCCGTAGACATTGCTGATGGAGCAACCCAGGACAGCGGCGGTGCGCCGAATCAGGGACGCTTCCACCATGGCCGCACCGGAAATAAAGCGCTTCAATGTGCTGAGATTGTAGGTCTCCCTGTCGGGGCTGGCCAAAATCGCCTCCACCATGGTGGGCACCAGCAATGAATAGGTGCCGCCATAGCGTTCGACAAGTTCCATGTAGAGGTTGGTGTTCCACTCGATGGCGAGCACATGGGTGGCGCCGCGAATCACAGCACCCACTCCGGCATGCCCCAGAGAGCCAATATGAAACATGGGCATGGGATTGACAAAAACCCCGCCCGCGTCGAGACCACCGCGCTCCTGAGTGAAATTGGTGACATTGAGGATACCGCGATGGTGAAACATCACCCCCTTCTGCGCCCCGGTGGTTCCCGAGGTAAACATAATGATGCAGTTGTCCTGGGGCTGAACGTTCGGGAAAGTCACCGCGCCGTCAGCGGACGCCATGAATTCCGCAAATGCGGCAAGACCGGTTAGCTGGTGCAGCAACGGCAACTCGGCAGCCACTTCTCTGGCGATAGCGGCGGTATCCGTGCCCCGGTAGCTTTCCATATAAATCAGCCCGGCGGCCTCGGATTTTTCCAGTACGTATTTCAATTCACGGGCTTTATAGGCAGGGTTTACTGTTACCAGCACCATGCCCGCCATGGAGCAGCCGTAGAGCAGCAAAATCCACTCGGGAACATTATTCGCCCACATGGCGATGCGATCGCCGGGATTGAAGTGCTTAAGGAGAGCCGCCGCCGTTTGCTGAACATCCTGCAGCAACTGCTCGTAAGTCCAGGTGCGCCGCGCGGCACTGTCGTAAATACCTTCAACCAGGGCGAGCCGTTGGGGCGCGGCGGACACCTGATCTCGCAGCGCCTGATGAAGGGTGACGTCGATGATTGGCCGAGAGGTATCTGCAGGCCAATAGGACTCCGTCAATTGAACCTTCTTCGCTGTTTGAATCTGGGACATGGCATGCTCTTTTTAAAATAATGCAGACAACAAAATACCGTAGATGATTATAACCTAGCGAATATTTATATTGCCACTTTTACAAAACCAGAGCAAAGCTCCGGGGACGCCGGTGGCAAAGACAGGAAAAACGGGCTGCTTAAACCCATTTATGGATAAAAGCAGCCACAGAGAGTACACAGGGAGCAGTGGTTATTTCATCACATAACGGATAGGCAGGGATTTCAAACCACTGGCAAAGCTGGACTGAACAAAGGTCGGCGTCCCCGCCAGCTCGACAGATTCGAGACGGGGCATCAACTCTTCAAACAGTAAACGAATATCCAGCTTGGCCAAGTGCTGACCAATACACATATGGGCGCCATTGCCAAACGCCAGATGCTGGTTGGGGCGGCGGTCGACAATAAAGGCGTCCGGGTTTTTGAAAAATTCTTCATCCCGATTCGCCGACGGATAGCACAGCATAAGGCGATCGTTTTTCCTGATTTTCTGGCCATTGACTTCCGTATCCCGGGATGCCGCACGCATAAAATGCTTGATGGGTGTGGCCCAGCGAATGGCTTCGTTGGTAAAGCTGTGGCTTAGGGTCGGGCTTTCCTTGAATTTTTTAAACTCGTCGGGATAGCGGATAAGCCCCAACAAACCACCGGAAGTGGACGACGATGTGGTGTCATGACCACCGGTGGCGACGGCAATATAGTAATCGAGCTCGCGATCTTCATCGATATACTCACCATCCACCTTGGCGTTGGCAATCAGGGAAATCAGATCCTCGCGGGGATTTTTGCGGCGATCGAGGCTGATCACTCTGAAGTAATCTTTAAAATCGTTAAGGGTCGCCCGCCAGGCTCTACCGGCGGCGTCCGGGGTCAACTCAATATCGGTGCGCTGTTCGTCGGGGTCATCGCCACCAAACAATTGTTGGGTCAGCTTGAGGATGAGTTTTTCATCTTCCCGGGGGCAGCCGAGAATATCCATGATGACCCGCAAGGGGTAATACAGGGCTATATCTTTGACAAAGTCGCAGGAACCGTTGTGATCAAACATTTCCTGAACAGATTGCCGTGCAGTTTCGCGAATCTGACCGTCGAGATTGCGAATTCGATCCGGCTGAAACCAGCTGGCGGTCACCGCCCTGTAAGTGGGGTGCTCGGGGGCATCCATAAACGCCAGGGAGTTCATCGAGCGGATCTTGCCCTTGTTGTCCTTGCGAATAAAGTCATCGGCGGCAATGGTATTGAGAATCAAATTGTGGTCGCCATTGATAAAAGTATCATTATCGAGTGAAATGGCTTTGATATCGGCGTACTTGGTGACGATCCAGATGGGGTCGTAACCCTCGACATAGGCGCGGCCTACGGGCATATTTTCCCGCAGCCATTTGAGCGCGGGGTAGATGATATTGTCATCGGTGTAGGATGCGCTCGAAGTGACAATTTGCGCAATCTCATCGGGGATTACGGCTTCGTTTGAATGTGCTGCTTCTAACATGATTGATCTCTTTATCTGATTAATAACTCGTCTTGAGTGGAACCCTCACCCTTTCAGGTGAGAGGGAACCTCGTCAAGAATCACGGTTTTGTTTTCCAGGAACGCGCGCAGGCCATCCACTCCGCCCTGGCGGCCAATGCCAGACTGCTTAAAGCCGCCAAAGCCAATGCGCATGTCGCTGCGGAAAACGTTGTGCCCGACAGTGCCGGAGCGCAATCGCCGCGCCACTGCATAGGCACGATCCACATCATGGGTGAATACGGAATTATTGAGCCCGAAAATGCTGTCATTAGCCAGGGCAATGGCGTGCTCTTCATTGTCGGCGGGAATCACGCAGAGCACGGGACCAAAGACCTCTTCACGGGCAATTCTGTCGTTGTTGCTGACGTTGGCGAACACTGTAGGCTCAAAGTAAAAGCCTTTTTCCAACTGAGAGGGACGCTTGCCGCCAACAGCCAGCTGACCGCCATCGGCCACGGCCTGATTGACCATCTGCTCCACCCGGTCGCGTTGCCGCCTGGACGCCAAAGGCCCCAACTGGGTTGCGGGGTCGAACGGGTCGCCAATGGGAATCGCCTTGTAAACCGCCGCCAGAGCTTCCACCAACTGATCGTGGCGCTTGCGGTTGACAATAATACGGGTCAACGAAGAACACACCTGGCCGCTTAGAAAGCAGGAGAAGCTGCCGATGGACTGGGCGGCCGTGGCAATATCGTAATCGTCCATAATCACGGCCGCCGATTTGCCGCCCAATTCCAGAGTACAGCGGGCGACGCGCTCGGCGCAAATGGCAGCGATCTTTCTGCCGGCAATATCAGAGCCGGTAAAGGCGATTTTATCCACATCCGGATGGCGAACCAGGGCTTCGGAAGGCCCCCGATCGGCGGTCACCACATTGAGCACCCCCGGCGGCAAGCCTACGGCTGCAGCAACTTCCGCCATAATATAGCCAGCCCCAGGTGCCTCTGGTGAAGATTTGATAATAAGGGTGCAACCCGCCAGCAGCGCCGGTGCTATGCTGTAGGCCATAATATTGATGGGCGCATTCCAGGGAATGATCGCGCCGACAACCCCCACGGGTTCCCGCACCAGCAGCGCCAGCTCACCGCCGCCGGGGGGGTGATCGAAACGCTCTTCAAAAACAAAGCTGTCGGCCAGGCCTGCATAGTAATCATAGACACCGCCGATGGTGCCGGCAAATGCGGCGGCAATGGCATGGACAATGCCCATCTCGTTAGGCCATATCTGGGCAATATCGGCGGCTCTCCTGTCAACTTCCCGCGCCATGGCTTTCAGGTATGCGGCGCGCTCCGAATGTTTCAGCTGCGGCCAACCGCCACAGTCAAAGGCTTTTCGCGCTGCGGCCACGGCGCGATTAATATCCTCTTCGCCAGCATCAGCCACCTGCATATACAGTTGTTCTGTAGCCGGAGAGATGACATCGATCATGGCGCCTGACAGGGGTTTTACCCACTGCCCATCAATATAGAGGCAGTCGATGTGGCTGAGAGGCACCTCAGCATTACGAAAAGCAGTATTCATATACCCTCCAGGATCATCAGCGAACTATGTGTTAACTGGGTTTGACAACAAAAACAGGTTCAGTAAAAAAGGTCATACAGCCATCGGTATCGACAAAGTTGAATTCGTCGGGACGCACCTTTTCCAGATACTGAGGTTCCTTAAAGGCGGCGTCACAGGCTTCCGGTGATGCGAACGAGAGCACGGCGACACCGTCATAGTCTTTAGCTGAGACACCAAAAAGCTGCGCTATATCCCCATCGCCGTCGGCGAGATGATACTGGGTATAGCTATGCAAATGTCGGGTAAACTCAGGACAGCTGGCGATCAGTGGGCCGTGAACATGGCGCCAGTGTTTGGAAAATTCTTCACGGGATAAATCCGCGCGGCGTTTTACACACACGACCAGAGAAAACATTGAACCTTACCCAATCTATTTATTTTAGAATGCGATCCAGAATAAAGGGATACGCAACGATTGTCCACGCCATTTGCTGAATGAACCTCATTACGCACCCCCTTTATCACGCCTTAAGTACCTATTTCCCTAGAAATTGTAGCCCAGGGTGACACCGTATGTGGCCGGCGCTTCAACACCGCCATAGAGCGGGAGTCCCCACAAGCCAATACCGAGACTGATGTTAGTAATCACATACTCGTCGGTGATATTTTTGCCCCAGGCAGTGACGTTCAACTTACCGTCTGCACTTTCGTAACGGATAGAAGCATTCACTTTGGTCACACTATCCTGCGCAACATAGGGGTCGTTAAACTCAGAGAAAAACACCTGATCCGTATAGGTAGCATCAACTCTGGGAATAACAAAAGCGCCAGATGCCAAAGGGATTTCATAGGACAGGCCAATGCCGGCTGAATACTCCGGCGCTCCCGGAAGCATATTTCCCCTCAAATCCTGTTCACCCGCCGCTTCATTGATCGGGTTAATCGATGTGAACTCAGTGAAGGTGGCGTCCAACCAGGTGAAGTTGGCATCCAGCATCAACCTGTCTGTCAGCTGTGCCCTGGTCGCCAACTCAATACCTTTGTTTTCGGCTTCACCTGCGTTGGTGGTTACGGTGGCAATACCAATAATTTTGTTGACCTGAAGATCAGTGTAATCGTAGAAGAAGCCAGCGCCAGTCAACTCCAGGCGGTTATCCCAGAGCTGGGATTTAAAGCCCACTTCATAGGCTTTGATTTCCTCGGGGTCAATCACCGGATTGTTTTGGCCGACATTGTAGGTGCCGCTTTTGAAGCCCTTCGTCCATGAGGCGTACAGCAGGGTATTGTCAAAGAGGTCATACTCTATACCCACTTTTGGGGTAAAGGAGCTCCAGGTTTTTTCTTCATCAGCCACATAGACAGGCACAAACAAACCGGTAAACTGCCCCTGATGCTCGCGGGTTTCACGGCTATACCTGGCCCCCAGGGTCAAGCGCAAATCAGGCTGTATTGCATAAGTGGCCTGAGAAAAAACTGCCCAGGCTTCAATATCCATAACGCCATCCTGCTCATAGGGAACCGGCGTATCACCAGGGCCGGAAGAGAATTGATAGAAAGGCACATAGACATAGTTTTCTATCTCTTCCTCGTAATAGAAAACACCGGCCACTGCATCCAGGCGATCATCCGTATAAGTGAGCTGAAGCTCTTGGCTGAATTGTTCATTGTCCTCATTATAAAAGGTGTTACCAAGGCCGGCAGAGGTGCCGTCTGAATTGTTGGCATTGGTTCGCGAGCCTTTACGCCAGCCCGTGGTTGACGCAAGTGAAAACGTGTCGGTCAAGTCAACATTTGCCAGCGCCGTGAGGGCAAAAACTTCGCGATTATTGGTATCGCCAAAAAGGTTCGTCGCGGCATCGTGACTGTTCTCGATGGCAATGCCAGCGGGCACCCAACCATTGGCGGGATTAGCTGCCCCTTGCAGTCCAGCAAGAGTAAATCCGGGGTAGGCACCATGGTTGGTTGTGAAGTAATTGTTGTCCTTTTCTTTGTGATATTCACCGATGATGGTGATATCCACGTCATCCGTTGGCAAAAATTGCAATGTGCCGCGAGCCGACTGTTGATTTGCATCGTTGACAGGGTGATGTCCAGTGACATCATCGCCATAGCCATCGCGGTTAAGCTGATGGAAGGCAAGTCGACCCAACACCTTGCCTTCAGAATCCAGAGCGCTACTGATAGCGCCGCTGGTCTCATGCATCTGATAGTTTCCCGCTGTCACCTCGAGATAACCGGAGAGTTCCTCTGTGGGGCGGCGGCTGTGAAGGTTAACTGCGCCGCTCGTAGCATTACGCCCGTAGAGTGTCCCCTGGGGGCCACGAACCACTTCCACCCGATCCACATCAAAAAAGGAGCCGAGCTGAAAGCTGGGGCGGCCAATAAATACTCCATCAACATAGAACGCAGCACTGGGATCCGCGCCTGAGGCGAAGGACTGAAGACCAATGCCGCGAATAAACAAGCGGTTGACACCACCGGCATTACCACTGCGCAACCCAGGCGATACCAGTCTCAAGTCCTCCATGGTGGCGACCTGGCGATTTTTTAAACTGTCACCATCCAGCGCGGTAAGTGACAACGGCGTATCCATGGCATTCTGCGCCCTTTTCTGGGCTGTAACCACGATTTCCTCAAGCCCTTTGACACCATCCTGAGCGTTTGCCACTACCGGCGTTAACGCTGCTGATACAGCTGCCACCAGTGCAGCGCAGCGAACGTGCTGCCAACAGAGTTTGTTTGATGATTTTTTTTGCTGATTCATAATCGATACCCTTACTTGTGAATATGATTTTATTGACCCGCACCCCCCTTTCGAGCACGGCCACCTTAGCCCTGATTGACCACAACTCCCCTAACGCTCAACCAGCTGACTAGCTTTGCCCAAAACCTATACCCACAAAAAAAGTAGTAGGATCTGGACACCACTGGCATATTACTTCTAATGTTTTATTTACGCAAGCGTATGATTATCTACCATTACAAGATAAATATGAGGATTTTTCGTTTGCTGTGAATACCAAAACTCTTCTAAAGAGCTAATATAAAAACAGTCAATAGCATAATGAGAAGACAAAGAACAACTTAATAAGTTACCTTGTTTACCATAATAATGGTAAACAAACTCTTTGCTTATCATTGCCAAAACTCAAAAGCGCCCCCAAAGTTGAATCAAAAAGGCATAAAAAAGGCCAGCAGATGCTGGCCTTTGCGCGTTGAAGAGTGCTCTCAGGGCAGGCCATCAAACTCCTGCTCACCCTCTTTTACCGTGGGCATCAAGTCTTCACGGCTGATCTTCATGGCCAAAAGAACATTGGCAGCCACGTAAATCGATGAAGATGTGCCTACAACAATACCGACGATCAGAGCCACAGAGAAATAGTGAATGAGCTCACCGCCGAGGAAAAAGAGCGCCAGCAATACCAACAAGGTGGTCAACGAGGTATAGACTGTTCTCACCAGAACCTGGTTGAGGGACTCGTTAATAATGTCCACAGGATCGGTATCGCGGATCATGCGAAAATTTTCCCGAATGCGGTCGTAGACAATAATGGTATCGTTGAGAGAGTAGCCAATCACCGCCAGTACCGCTGCCAGTACGGTGAGATCAAACTCGAACTCAAAGAAAGAAAATACGCCCAGAACGATGATGACGTCCTGAATCAATCCAGCCACGGCGCCGACGGCGAACTTGAACTGAAAGCGCATGGATACATAGATCATCACGGAAATGAGGGCCACCATGATTCCCAAGCCACCCTGATCCCGAAGCTCCTCCCCCACCTGGGGGCCGACAAATTCGACACGGCGCAGCTCGGGAGTTTTACCACCGACAGCCAAGACCGCGAGCACCCGGTTTTCAACCCCGGCCTCCGCCTGGCTTTTGAATTTAATCAGGACATCTTTTTCAGAACCAAAATTGACCACAACGGGATTTTCAAATCCCGCCTCCGTCAACTGGCTGCGAATCAATGGCAAATCGGCATTGTCTGCATAGCCCACTTCAATCTGGGTGCCGCCGGTAAAATCCAGGCCAAGCTGAAGTCCTTTGGTGGCCAGGGCAGCAACAGAACCTATTACCAGGGCAATGGAAATCACCGCCGCCAGCTTGCGCCATCTCATATAATTAATAACAGGCATAGTCATGGTCGCGTTCCTCAGAGCCAGAGTTTTTTGACATCGCGGCCACCGAAAAAGAGGTTGACCAGAATTCTGGTACCCACAATCGCGGTGAACATGGAAGTGAGAATGCCAATGGTAAGCACCACAGCAAACCCCTGAATGGGACCGGTGCCTATGGCATAGAGAATCACCGCCACAATCAATGTGGTGATATTGGCGTCGACAATGGAAATATGGGCGCGATCGTAACCGGCATTAATAGCGGATTGCGGCGAAAGGCCGCTGCCCAACTCCTCCTTGATGCGGGAAAAAATCAACACATTGGCGTCCACCGCCATCCCCAGGGTGAGGACAATACCGGCAATACCCGGCAGGGTCAGGGTCGCCCCCAGCACCGACATTACCGCCACCAGAATCATCAGGTTCAGCGCCAGGGCAAGGTTGGCAAAAATACCAAAAACCCGGTAGACCACCAGCATAAAAATAACGACCATGAGCATGCCAATCTGTACAGACTGAATGCCCATATCAATATTTTCCGCTCCCAGGGATGGCCCTATGGTGCTTTCCTGAACAAAGTACATGGGCGCGGCGAGAGCGCCCGCCCGCAGCAGCAGCGCAAGCTCCGACGCCTCTGCCGGACTGTCGAGACCGGTGATACGAAATGAAACGCCGAGGGCACTGCGCACGGTGGCGAGGCTGATAATTTTCTTGTCTTCTGTCTGAACAACGACGGTTTCCAGCTCACCCTGGGCGTTTTCGACCTGCTCCTGACGGGTGCGGGTTTCAATAAACAACACCCCCAAATTGCGGCCAATACTCTTGCGGGTGGCCAGATTCATGGCGCGCCCGCCGTCGCTGTCGAGGCTGATATTGACCTGGGGCATATTGTTTTCATCAAAACCCGACGAGGCCTGGCTCACCTGGTCACCGGTGATCACCACATTTTTTTCAAGCCAGGCTGTGCGGGGGCGGGTATCCGGGTCGCGAAACTCAAACTCTTCTTTCGGCAAATCACTTCCAGACTCAGCCTCAAGGCGAAACTCCAGATTGGCGGTTTTGCCAATAATCCGTTTTGCCGCAGCGGTATCCTGAACACCGGGCAATTCGACAACAATGCGATTGCTGCCCTGGCGCTGAACAATGGGTTCAGCCACCCCCAACTCATTGACCCGGTTGCGCAGAGTGGTGAGGTTTTGCTGAACGGCGTAGTCTTCCTTTTCTTTAATCAGGGTTTCGAGAACATTGAGGCGAAGAACAAACTGGTTGTTCTCCAGGGAAAGCTCGCGGCTAAAATCGCGAAAATCATTGCGAACCAGCCCGTCGGCCTCGTCGCGCCAGGTCTCTTTGGCAAACCTCAGGGTGATGCCATTATTCTCGATGCGAACATCGCGATAGCGGATACGGGCTTCGCGCAAGGCTTTCTTCAGTTCGGCTTCCTGGGTTGCCAAAAACTTGCTGATAACCTTTTGAGTATCCACCTGGAGAAGGAAATGGACACCGCCACTCAAATCAAGCCCCAGCTTCATGGGCTCGGCACCAAGAGCGGTCAGCCAGCCGGGGGTTGTTGGCGCCAGATTGAGGGCAACCACAAAATCCGACCCCAGCGCCTGCTGCAGATGGGTTTTGGCGCGCAACTGATCTTCGCCATTTTCGAGGCGGACAAGCACATTGCCTTTGTCGAATTCCTCGCCAAAGTAGGCAATACCGCCCTCGTTGAGGGTGGCCGTCACCCGGGCAAGCACCGCTTCATCAATAACAAGGCCGCTGCTTTGCCCTGTGACCTGAATTGCCGGGTCGGGAGCGTAAAGGTTGGGCGCCGAGTAAATCAGGCTGACCACCAATACCGCCAGTATCAAAAGATAACGCCAGAGACTATTTCGATTCATGGGCTGGCTCTTGGTTTCCGTAAAAGCGCAGGATTATAGGTGAATTAGGCTCAGGGTTATAGAGGAGCCACAACCGGCTGGCATTAAGTGCTTGGCAAAAGCGTTTTTTTGTCTATTATCGACTAAGGCGAATACCCAAAGGCAGGCGACATTCTTTTATTCACACCGCTTTCCCCCGCATTCTCCGAAACACTTGGTGGTATAAAAATTAACAAGAGGAATGGTTATGTTGAAAGAATTTAAAACCTTTGCAATGCGTGGCAATGTGGTCGATATGGCAGTGGGTATCATTATCGGCGGCGCTTTTGGCACCATTGTCAAAAGCCTGGTGGACGATATCATCATGCCTCCCATAGGTCTGATACTCGGTGGGGTGGATTTCTCCGATCTGTTTATCACCCTGAAAGATGGCGCAAGCCTTGCCGGCCCCTATGAAACCCTTGCCAACGCCCAGGCTGCAGGTGCAGTTACAATCAACTTCGGCCTGTTCATCAACGCAACCGTCAGTTTCCTGATCGTTGCCTTCGCCGTGTTTATGCTGATCAAAGCCATCAACCGCCTTCAACGCGAGAAAGAAGCACCCGCTGCGGCGCCCACCACCAAAGACTGCCCCCACTGCCTTTCCGCCATTCCCATCAACGCCAGCAAATGTGCGTTTTGCACTTCTGCGGTAGACTGAGCCCTCAAACCGTCCCAGCCTGTGCTGGGACTCTTTCTTTGATGCCATCGTAGAACCCCCGCGCGAAATCGTCGAGGCGATGCTCTTCAATGGCCTTGCGAATATCCGCCATCAGGGTCTGGTAATAGCGCAAGTTGTGAATCGTGCCGAGCTGAGCGCCGAGAATTTCGCCACATTTGTCGAGATGATGGAGGTAGGCGCGGCTGAAATTCTGACACGTATAGCAGTCGCATTTGGCATCGAGTGTACCCGTGTCCTGCTTGTGCACCGCGTTGCGGATTTTGATGACCCCCTCGCTGGTGAACAAATAGCCGTTGCGGGCATTGCGGGTGGGCATCACACAATCGAACATATCAATGCCCCGGCGCACCGCCTCGAGAATATCCCCCGGTTTGCCCACCCCCATCAGATAGCGGGGTTTTTCCCTGGGCAACTCATTGCCGATGCTGTCGAGAATCCGGATCATATCCTCCTTGGGTTCACCCACCGACAATCCGCCGATAGCGTAGCCATCAAAGTCCATGGCCTCAAGGGCGGCGAGGGAAACCCGGCGCAAATCCTCGTACATGCCGCCCTGAACAATGCCAAAAAGCGCCGACGGACTATCGCCGTGAGCCTCTTTGCTGCGCTGCGCCCAGCGCAGCGATAGCTCCATGGATTTTTTCGCCTCCTCCCAGGTGGCCGGGTAAGGGGTGCATTCGTCAAAAATCATCACCACGTCGGAACCCAGGGACTTTTGCACCTGAATGGACACTTCCGGGCTGACAAACACCTTGCTGCCGTCGATGGGCGACTGAAAAGAAACACCCTCCTCGGTAATTTTGCGCATTTCGCCAAGGCTAAAAACCTGAAACCCGCCGGAATCGGTGAGAATCGGTTTCTGCCACTGCATAAAATCGTGGAGATCACCGTGAGCCTCGATAACCTCGGTTCCCGGCCTCAGCATCAGGTGAAAGGTATTGCCGAGAACAATCTGGGCGCCAATGGCCTCTATATCCCGCGGCAGCATGGCTTTCACCGTGCCGTAGGTGCCCACGGGCATAAAGCTGGGGGTCTCCACCACACCGCGGGGAAAATTCAGACGCCCCCGGCGAGCGACGCCGTCGCTGGTGTCGAGCTCGAATTTCATAAAACTGCGGTCACTCATTCGCTCACCCCCATCAACTCCGCAAACACCTCGCTCACCTTAATTTGGTGAGCGTTGGGGTCGCGCCAAATAAACATGGCATCGCCATAACTGAAAAAACGGTACTGCTGCTCAACCGCCTCCCGGTACGCCTTCATTACCTTGTCATAACCGGCAAAGGCAGACACCAGCATCAACAGGGTGGATTCGGGCAAATGAAAATTGGTCACCAGGGCATCGACAATGCGGAACTGGTAACCGGGATAGATAAAGATATCGGTCTCGCCGCGCAGAGGCTTCATCTCGCCGCTGGCACCTGCGGTTTCCAGGCAGCGCACACTGGTGGTTCCCACCGCAATCACCCGCCCGCCGGCGGCGCGGGTTTCCTCCACCCTGGCGCACACCTCTGCACTGACATCGAGAATTTCCGAGTGCATCTGATGGTCGCGAATATCATCGGCACGCACCGGCTGAAAGGTTCCGGCGCCCACATGAAGAGTGACGTAGGCGATATTGACACCCTTATCCTGTAACTGCGCCAACATGGCTTCATCAAAATGCAGCCCGGCCGTGGGTGCTGCGACAGCCCCCGGCTGGCGCGCATAAACCGTCTGGTAGCGCTCGCGATCCTGTTCAGCGTCGGCGCGCTCTATATAGGGCGGCAGTGGCATATGGCCAATAGCTTCAAGAATAGCCAGCACTGGCCGCGTAAAAACCACCTTGAACAAACTACCGTGACGCCCTTCTACCCGCGCAATAACATCGCCGTCAAAACGAAGAATGGTGCCCGCCTTGGGGGATTTGCTTGAGCGAATATGAGCCAACACTTCCAAATCACTGACTATTCGCTCCACCAGCAACTCAATACGGCCACCGCTTTCCTTGTGCCCCAGCAGACGCGCGGGTATCACCCTGGTGTCGTTAAACACCATCAAATCGCCGGGCTCAACCAAATGGAGAATGTCGGCAAACTGGCGGTGGCGAACCTCTCCCGCTTCACCATCGAGGGTCAACAGCCTGCTGCCCCGGCGCTCGGCGCTGGGGTAGTGGGCAATCAGGGATTCCGGCAGATGGTAGTTAAAAAATTCCCGACGCACAGCAACAGTCTCTCAAAAGCGGCAAGGTTAACGGATTTTGTCGCAATCGCCAAAGACATCCAGCCAGAATCATCTTTAAGACGTCTTACCCGTTGACCACAACCAAACCACTGCTATAATCGCGCCCTGCTTTTCTCTTTGTGCATACTTATTATCCCGCTTGCACAAACTCCCTGCCGGAGTGGCGAAATTGGTAGACGCAGCGGATTCAAAATCCGCCACCCTTAAAAGTGTGCCGGTTCGAGTCCGGCCTCCGGCACCATCTCTTTATTTACGCTCTACAATTGCTCCAGACTCGCGCTAATGGCAGACTGCTTTGCCTCTGCTCAAAAGCGTCATTGTGACTTTGCGTTTACTCTGAAAATACTGAAAACATTCACTGGAGAACCCCATGAGCTCTATTCTACGCCGGCAATCGTTGCTATTGGGCTTTGCCCTGATGGTCGTGGTGCTGCCCTGGACGACCAGCGCCCAGGAGCAACAATCGAACACGTCGCCTGTTGCCGAAAGCATGCACCGGCTCGCCGATGATGTGGGGGTGATTCTGCCGCTGATCTATAACCCCGATGGGATCGTAAACCCTGGCGATAGGGATTTGATCGCCAGCACCCTCGGCGATATGCAAACTCATATGGACAGAATAGGGGCAATGGCGGCAGCCACGGCCACCTATCAAATTTCCTATGAGATCCTCGCCAGCCAGTTGAGGCAAGCCCAGGAGGAGCTCCGCGAGGGGCGCGAGCCATACGCCATCAATCTGCTGCGCAGCGCCGTCAGTGTCTGCGCCACCTGCCATACCCAGGATGACAAAACCGCCAGATGGCTGGCGCCAACAACCAGCGGCCGCGCCCTGGATTCATTTGTCGACGGCGAGTTTCTGTTTATGACGCGACAATACGATCGCGCCTTCAGCGCCTATGAAACCTGGCTGCGCCAGCAGGAAACCCTTCCGGATGACAATCGCATCAGATCCGCCTTTGAGCGCTTGCTGCTCACGGCGCTCCAGATACAAAAATCCCCTTCAGCAATCCGCACGGTTATCGAGGAGCTTAGCCAACGGGATGACATCGGCGCCACATTGAAAAAAGACCTCCTCGCATGGCTCGATGGCCTGGACGAGCTGCAGAACCTCACGGACCTCCGCCAACAGGCATCCCGAGAAAGCCTTAAAACCATGGCCGAGACCTGGCTTGGCGCCACCGGCGATGACACCTTTGGTCATGTCTATTTACCCGAAACGGAGCGACCGCGAATTGTCTGGCTGCGCGGCCAACTCTATCGCGCCTTAAACCGCGAAAGCGATGCCAGCATGGCGCCCCAGTGGCTGTACTGGCTGGCGGTGAGCGACCGGCTGCTGGAATACCGCTTTTATTATTCTCTGGCGGATATGTATCTCAAGCAGTGTATGCTCGACTATAGCGACAATTCCAGTGCGCTTGCCAAGCGCTGCTATGGGGAATACGAAAATTATCTGCTGTTTTTTTACAGCGGCTCCAGCGGTACCCATCTTCCCGCTGACATCAAAAGCGAGCTGGAAATGCTGAAAGCCAAAGTCTTCGCCAACGGGGAATAGTTGAGGTCAAAATGAAAACATTTGTTCTGGTTCACGGCGGCTGGCAGGGGGGCTGGAGCTATCGCCTCCTGGCGCGACGCCTGCGCAGCGCCGGTTATGAAGTGTATACGCCAACCTTCACCGGCCTGGGTGAAAGGTCACACCTCTCCGCCACAACCATCAATTTGGAAACGCATATCCTCGATGTGGTTAACACCATCCTTTGGGAAGACCTCGACAATATCGTCCTCGTCGGCCATTCCTATGGCGGCATGGTGATCACCGGCGTTGCCGACAGGCTTGCAGAGCGCATCGCCAGCCTGGTTTATCTGGATGCGCTGGTGCCAGAGGATGGCAGCACTCTCTTCAGTTTGCGACCCGAGTATCTGGCACCTTTTCTGGCAGCTGCAGGGGATGGCGCCGGCCTCACCATTGCGCCGCCAGCGGCCTCGAGCCGGGATACCAAGCCCGAACACTGGCCGTGGCTGGACGCCAAAACCACGCCCCACCCCTTTGCCTGCTTCGTTCAGCCATTGTCCTTAAGTGGGTGTTATCGCCAAGTGCCGCGACGCTTTTTTATCTATGCCAGCGGCGGTATTTGTGACGGCATGTACGATCAATTTCGCGACTGCCCCAATGATAGGGTGATAAGCATCGCCGACAGCGGCCATTCCATTATGATCGACCAGCCGGAGCAGGTTGCTGATATTTTGCTTGCCGCTGCGCAAGCAGACTAAAGGGCACGTCTAATGGTCGAGTATTTGAGGTAACAATACCTTTCGTCGCGGCATACATTGCGCTGATCACACCGAAAACGACCCATTATTGACAGTCTGTATAATAAAAGCTCAACTATTGAATTATTCACAAGGATGGGCTAGGTTCGCCAAGCGCTTGTCCTTACCGCTGCACCTGATTGAATTCGAAAAAATAACAAGGTGGATTGTTTTATACCATGCTGATGTTTAGCTCACGCCGTAAATTGATTGCCAGAACACCTTTGACAGCGGCTAGCAAAGCTGTTGCTGTTCTATTGATGGCTAACGGCATCAATACTCAGCTTGCCTATGCCAATGAAAACCATTGGCCGGAGCTGAGTCTGCACGGCTTTGGCACTCTGGGCGCTACCCATTCGAGCCAGGATAACGCCGATTATTTGGGCAATTTTTTCCAGCCCGATGGCGCCGGCTATACAGAGTCTGTGGCTTTCTCGGTGGACAGCAAGCTGGGTCTGCAACTGGACGCCCAGATCAACAACCGGCTCTCTGCCGTTATACAGCTGGTTTCACAGTATCAGTATGACGGCAGCTACGACCCCAAAACCGAGTGGGCCTATCTCAACTACGAGTTAACGCCGGATTTCACCATCAGGGTTGGCCGTATTGTCGCGCCCACCTTTATGGAGTCGGAAACCCGCCTGGTGGCTTATACCTATCCCTGGATGAGGCCGCCCCAGGAGCTCTACGACGTCAATCCCATTACTAACAAGGACGGCATCGACCTGATGTACCGCCTGAGCCTGGGGGACGCCACCCACACCCTGCAGGCCTCCTATGGCGAGATCCTGAAAAGGTTTTACGGCAACAGTGAGGTGGATGTCAGCAATGCCCTTCACTTCGTCCACAGCGTGGAATATCAGTCCACCTTGTTCAGGCTTTCTTATACATCCCTGGATCTGGATATACGCTCTCCGTTTCTCAACGACCTCTTTGATGGCTTTCGCGATTTCGGTGCCAGCACTCCAGGAGCCGCTGGCCAGCAGGCGCTTGATATTGACAGCCAGTTTCGCAGCGACAATTCCCAGTACACCATCTTTGCCCTGGGTGCGCGCCACAATCTCGGCAATTGGCTGTTTCGAGGGGAGTGGACAAGAGCGGATATCAATAGAGCGACCTTTGTTTCCAACCTCAAGGCCTGGTATGTCACTGTCGGTTACCAGTTTGGCGCCATCATGCCCTATATCACCGCCGCCCACCTCAAACCCGACAGCCTCTACACTCCGGACATTCCCCTGGAAGGCCTGACGGAGACTCAGGCGCAAACGGCGATGGCGCTCAATGCCAACCTCGACATACCGGTCAACGCCTTTGCCTTTCACCAGGAGAGCCTTACCGCCGGCGTGCGCTGGGATGCGTTGGCCAATGTCGCCGTCAAAATGCAGTTTCAGCACCTGCGCACTGAAGCCGGCTCCAATTCCAGCGGTCGCCTGGTGAACCCCCATCCGGGTTTTGAACCTGGGGACAACGCCAACCTGTTCAGCCTCTCTGTGGACTTTGTTTTCTAATGGCTGCCTTCATGAGAACCATCAGAATAACCCTGGTTTCTCTGCTGCTTGCCCTGGCAGGCTTCTCTGCCAGGGCAGAAGTGGCCGTGGTCGTGTCACCGGAAAATCCCCTGACCACGCTGACAAGAACACAGCTGGCCAATCTATTTCTGGGGCGATCCAGTGGTTTTCCCGACGGCGGCCGCGTCATTCCCGTCGATCAACTGGAAACCAACGCCATTAGAAAAACCTTCTATACTGAAAATCTGGGTTGGTCTCAGGCGCAGCTAAAAGCGCACTGGTCAAAAATTATTTTTACCGGCAGAGGGCAGCCACCAAAACAGCTGGCAAACGACGCTGAAGTGAAAAAATTTATTGCCAATAATCCCGGCGGCATAGGCTATATCCAAAGGGACAGCGCCAGCGCAGAGGTGAAAATTGTCGAGATCGCACACTGAGGAACCACTGCTCTAGCCATAGACCGGCAATATAATTCGGCGATGAATAGGCGCACCAACTCGCTGCCATGCACTGAATAGCGCTCTTGGTGACTGGGAAGCAGGGTTCCACACAGAGCAAGGGAACCAGAAGAGCTCTGTAGACCTGAATGCGAACTTACTCGGAAAAGCCCGTTAAGCACCACGGATTGACACAATAAAGATGCATTATGTCAACTAAAGATACCTGGAAGTCTATGATCAAACAGCTGTTCCGTTCTGCCCACCGGGTGACGGAGTCGAACATTGTGTTCCCCCTTTTTGCCGTCGCCATCATGATTATTCTGTGGGCGACAACCCTCAACCTCATCCAGATTGAACGCCGCAACGCCGAGCAAAATGCACTTGCCCTGACTCGAGAGCTCACAGACACCTACGAAGCACAGGTGGTTCGCGTTCTCAGGGAAATCACCCAAAATTTTAAAGTCATCCAGTTCGCCTATGATCGACAAGGTCAGCAAGGCCTGCTTTCTACACTGGCAGATTACCAGTTACTGCCATCGCCATTTCTGTTTACGGTAACCATCGTCGACGCCAAAGGCAAAGTGGTCGCCAGCACGGCGGTTTCAGCCCCACAGCCGTTGAATCCGGACATCCTGCAACGCCACCGGCAGGGCGAGCCCCTCCACATCAATTTCCTCAAGTTCCAGGAGGATGGGGAGCAATTGATTCTTCAGTTCAGCCAGCGTATCCAAGATTCCGATGGCCGCTTTGCCGGTGTTAGCATTATTGAAGTGGACGCCGCATTTTTTGTCAGCAATTATGATGCCGACAAAATGGGTGAACAGGGTTTGCTCGGCCTGGTGGGCACCGATGGCGTCATCAGGGTGCGGCGGCTCGGAGACGATATTTCCGGCCAACAAACCCTGAACTATCAAGCGCTGATGGCGGACATGGACAGCTTTGAAACCAAAGCCATCATCACCACCTCACCCATCGACGACCAGGTGCGCTACCTGAGCGCCCGCGAACTTTACGAATTTCCCCTGGCGGTCATTGTTGGCCTGTCCCGTGAGGAACAGCTTGCCGAGGCTGGACAATACGCAAAAACTTACCTGTGGCGGGCAACTGGCGCCAACGCCCTTCTGCTTTTGGTCATTGGCCTGTTGTGGCGCATGAGCTACAACCTGGCAAAAATCCGCCGCCAGGAAATCCAGGCGCGCATTGCCCACGCTGAACAGATCGAATATCTCGCCTATCACGATGGTCTTACCGGACTGCCCAACCGCAGCCTGTTCAGCAAGCTGCTCAACCAAAGCATCAGCCTGGCGCAGCGCAACAACAGAAAACTTGCGGTGCTGTTTCTCGATCTCGATCATTTCAAACACATCAACGACACCCTGGGGCACGATGCCGGCGACCAGCTCCTGCGGGAAGTGGCCGGGCGCCTGAAAAGTTGCCTGCGCGACAGCGATACAGTTGCCCGCCTCGGCGGCGATGAATTTGTGGTGATGCTGCCGGAACTGGAGGAAAGCACCTATGTTGTTAACGTCGCGCGGAAAATCGTGGCCACCATCGCCAAACCCTTTAACCTTTCGGGACAGGAATTTGGCGTCACCGCCAGCATCGGCATCAGCACCTATCCGAACGACGGTCTCGATGAACAAACCCTGACCAAAAACGCTGATATCGCCATGTACAAGGTGAAGGAAGAGGGTAAAAACAACTTCCAGCTCTATTCCGACAAACTCCAGGCGGAATCCCTCGAGCGCCTCACCCTGGAATCCAGCCTGCGCAACGCCCTCGACAAGAAAGAGCTTGAGCTGTATTACCAAGCGAAACGGGATGTGGTCAGCGGCCAGGTAACCGGCATGGAGGCACTGTTGCGCTGGCAGCACCCGGATCTGGGCATGGTTGCGCCACTGCGTTTCCTCCAGGTTGCCGACGACATCGGTCTGCTGATTCCCATTGGCAACTGGGTGCTGAAAACCGCCTGCGAACAGAATATGCGCTGGCAGCAGGAAGGGCTCCCCCGCCTGAGCATTGCCGTCAACTTGACCGCGAAACAATTTTTTAATGACAGTTTGTGCGCCTCCATAGAAGCGGCGCTTAAAGAAACCGGCATGGACGCCAATCTGCTGGAGCTTGAAATCAGCGAACATGTGTTGATGCAGGATGTGGACAAAGCACTGCACGTTCTCAATGATCTGAAAGAAATCGGCGTGCGCATTGCCATCGATAATTTTGGCGTTGGCTACTCGTCCCTCGCCATGCTGAAACAGTTCCCCCTCGACTCCATCAAAATCGACCGCACCTTTATTCGCGATATTGCCGATGTCGGTGTCGATAAAACCCTGGCTCAGGCCATTGTCACCATGGGTAAATCCCTGGGTTTGACCGTTGTCGCCCAGGGCGTCGAAACCCAGGAGCAGGTGGATTTTCTCAAGCGCAATGCCTGCGACGAGGTGCAGGGCTTTTATTTCAACAAGCCCATGCCCGCAGGCGAGTTCAGCAAACTGTTCAAGACCCCGAACACCGCACCCCCACCGGACACATAGTGTGACGCTACACCGCCGCCAAAGGGCTTGTCAGAATGGAAGTAGCAATAGGGCTTGCCCTTGGGCGTCGAAGATCGGCGGGGATTTGCCCTTGCCTCAGAAACAGGCGACTCCTGGTAGAAACCATAAAAACTGTAAAAATAGAACCTATAAAATAGAACCTATAAAAACTGCTTTTTAATTCGCGCCACGGCCTCCAGCACAGCCTCATTGTATTTTTGTTCAATGGCCTGACGCTCTTTGGTGTAGCGTTTTTTGTCCTCTTTACTGAGGGCTTGCCAGTCATCGAGGATCGGCATGTGGGCGGTGGCTTCGGCGACGCGAAAGAGAACCCCGTATTCGCGACGGAAATTTTCATGGTCATCCAGATGCGTGGCCATACTACAGATGCGTATACAGGCCTCAGTGTGGGTCATTTTGTCGTCGAGGGTGGCGTCGGCAAGCAGGTAGATGCTTTTGCGCAATTCCACCCGCTGCACGCCCTGGCTCTGTGGCTCAAAGCTTTGCACAACCTCGTTGCGCGATTGCCGCTTGCTGTTTTTTTGCTGCCACAAGCGATAGTGGAGCCAAGCGGCGTAAGCGGCGAGAACTGCAATGATAACAACGGCGAGTACGATCAAGGTGGTTGTCATCAGGATTCTCCGTTGTCGTCGTTTTCGGTTTGGTCGCTGTCGTCAAGGTAATCGGCACTCGCTTCCTCGCGAATATTGTCAGGCAGACTTTTGCGCGCCCTGGCGCCCATTTTTTTCAGTTCGTCCATGCGCCGCACCAGGTTGCCGCGACCGTCCACCAGCCGGTTTCTGGTCTGCTGCCAGGCTTCCTGACTTTTGACAATATGCTTGCCGACGTCATCAAAGGATTCAATCACCAGGACAAACTGATCGTAAAGGCTGCCGGCCTGGGCGGCGATTTTCTGGGCGTTGCGGTTCTGATCTTCATAGCGCCAGATATTGCTGATGGTGCGCAGAGTGGCCAGCAATGTCGACGGACTCACCAGAATAATGCCGCGGTCATAGGCGTCCATAAAGAGGCTGTTGTCGCTGGCCACTGCGGCCATAAAAGCGCCTTCGATGGGAATAAAAATCAGGACAAAATCCAGGGTATTGATACCGTCCAGCTGCTCGTAGGCTTTGCGATTGAGGCCGCTAATATGGCCGCGAATGGAGGCGAGATGGCGGCTCAGATGGCGCTGCTTTTCGGCCTCGTCCTCTTCCCGGCAGTAGCGCTCGTAATCCACCAGTGACACCTTGGCGTCGATGATGATGTCGCGATTTTCGGGAAGATGGATGATGACATCGGGGTTGCGGCGAGCGCCGTCTTCGGACTTGAGGTTGACCTGGGTCTCGTACTCCCGGCCTTTACTGAGCCCGGATTCCTCCAGCAAACGCTCGAGAATCACCTCGCCCCAGTTGCCCTGCATTTTGCTGTCGCCTTTCAGCGCCTTGGTGAGCTGGATGGCGTCCTCGCCGATGCGCTGCGCCTGGGTTTTCAATTCCTGTATCTGACCCACCAGCTTGTTGCGCTCGGCGCTCTCCTGGGTATAAGCGGTTTCCACCTGTTTGCGAAAATCGGAAATTTCCTTGCGCAGGGGGTCTACGGTGGCATCCAGGGCAAGCTTGCTCTGGCGGCTGAAATTGTTCTGCTTTTCATCAAAAATGCGGTTGGCGAGGTTTTCAAATTCCTTGCTGAGGTTGTCTCTGGTCTCCTGAAGTAGCAGCACTTGTTCCTGATAGCGCTGGCGATCCGCCTCCAGGGTGGCCTTGAGGGCGGAATTGGCGCCCAGCAGCTCTTCAAGCCGTGCACTGGCTTGGGCGTATTCTGCCCTCAGTCTGTCCAGCTCCTGCTGCTGGGACGCCTGTAAACTGCTCGCCGCGCCACTGGCCTTGCTGAAACGCAACTGCAATATGAGGGCAAACAGGAGGCCGCCAACCACAAAGCCAGCGGCAAAAACAAACCCGGGGTTTTCCAAAACTATATTCATGGCGCAATTCTAGCAGAGGAGCTCTGTGGAAAGGGTTCGAGTGGTGTAAAATTCCGCGATGACTGATACCCCCAACTTACCCCATGCCAAAATTCTCGTCTTCGACTCCGGCGTCGGCGGCTTGAGTATTCTGGCGCAAATTCGCCGCCGCCTGCCCCATTGCAATTATGTCTACGCCTGCGACAACCAGGCATTCCCCTACGGCACCAAAGCCGAAGAGGAACTGGTACAGCGGGTCGACGAAGTGCTCAAGGCGCTGATAAGCCGTATTGCTCCGGATATTGTGGTGATTGCCTGCAATACCGCGAGCACCGTTGCCCTGCCAAAAATACGCGCCCACTTTCTCAAGCCCGTTGTCGGCGTGGTGCCCGCCATCAAACCGGCGGCACAATTATCCGCAACCAAAGTCATTGGCCTGCTGGCGACGCCAGGCACCATCGCCCGCCCCTATACCCAGTGGCTGATTGATGAATTTGCCGCCGACTGCACCATTGTCCCGGTGGGCAGCAGCGAACTGGTGGCCATTGCCGAAGAGAAATTGCGCGGCACAGCGCCAGACCCACAGCGGTTGCGCGCCATCCTGGCGCCCATTTTCGCCAACCCCGACACCGACACCCTGGTGCTGGCCTGCACCCACTTTCCCCTGCTGCGGGAGGAACTGGAAGCCGCCGCGCCGCGCCCCGTGCAATGGGTGGATTCCGGTGAAGCCATTGCCCGCCGCGTGGCCTCATTTACCGGCGAACATCTCGCCGGGGAAAACTCCGCCCACATCCTGGAAGCGGATAGCCTGGTGAAGGATAAAAGCGGTTTTCCCTGCTGGCTCACCGCCGCCAACCAAGCCCTCGCCGCGGGACTGAAAACCTTTGGCGCCGCCAGCGTTAACATTATCGAAATACCACCATCGAGACCCTATGAATAAGGACATTCCACCATTGCCTGCCCCCTTGAAACCTCTCTTTAACATAGAGCCACTGCTGGCGGCCATCGACAGTGGCGCTGCTATCATCACCTCCAACCTGCGCCTGTCGCGAAAAATTCGCGATGCCTGGAATCAACACTGCCGCGACCAGAACCTCAGCAGCTGGCGTACGCCCACCATTCTGCCCCTGGAAGCCTGGCTCCAGGATTGCTGGCAGCAACTGGTGGATGCCGCCTGGCCGCCGGCGCTGACCGCCATTGCCATCACCCCGGCGGAGGAACTGGTACTTTGGGAACAGGCCGTCGCCAACGACAGCGAACTTCCGGCCACCGCCAACCCGGAAAATTTTGCCGACCTGGGGCGTCGCGGCTGGAGGCTGCTGCGCCAGTGGCAAGTTGAGGATCAGCTCCACAATCACCATCACCGCGGCACAGATCATCTGATGAAATGGGGCGCGGAGGTGGAAAAGCGCATGGCCAGCCTGGCCATGCTGAGTAACGAAAGTCGCACCCAACTGGTGATTGACGGCTTTCGTCAGCAGATTCTCGCCAAAATTCCCGCCATTGTGCTGGTGGGGTTTCAATCCCTGCCGCCCTTAATGGCAACCGCCCTCGACGCCGCCAGCGCCAACATCGAATTTCATCAGCCCCCACAGCAGCAGGGGCGATGCCACAGATTTGCCGCCGACACTGTCGACATAGAATTGGCCAGCGCCGCCCATTGGGCGCAACGCTGTACCGAGCAGCATCCCCATGCCCGTATCGGCGTGGTTATTCCCCAGCTTACCGCGCTGCAAAAATCCGTTGAGCGGGTGTTCCGCAATCGTTTCCAACCCCATTGGTGCCTGCCCCAGGCCGGTTACAGTGCTGCGCCCTTTAATATTTCAGCGGGCACTGCCCTCGCCGATGCCCCGGTTATTGCTGCGGCGCTGGCGCTGTTGCGGCTGCTCAACGAGCGCCTGTCGACAAAAGCCCTCTGCCACCTCCTTGACAACCCTTTCTGGAGTCATGGCCAGAGCACAGCGGTATTTGGCGAGGGCGACATTCGCTGCCGCGTTCAGCGCCAATTGCTGGATCTGGGGCTGCACCAGTTCAGCACCGCCAGGTTCCGCCAGCTTGTCGCCGACCATGAAGCCCCCCCACAGGATGCAGCCGCGCACAACGAGAGTGACCGCCAAGGGCTGATCTCCCAGCGCCTCGCCAAACTCGCCACCCTGCAGCGCACCCTGAAAAAGACCCAGACTTTTCAGCAGTGGCGGGAAATTTTCAGCACCAGCCTGGAGATTCTCGGCTGGCCCGGCCAGCGCTCCCCGGACAGCCTCGAATATCAGCAGCTGCAACACTGGCAGGAACTGCTGGCCAATTTCGTTTATATGGATCGCGTCGCGCCGCCAGCAACCCTCGATGAGGCACTGAAACGGCTGACCAACCTGGCGGGAGAAACCGTTTTCCACCCCCAAACCCCGGATGCCCCCATTCAGATACTCGGTGTCCTCGAAGCGGCCGGGCTGGAATTTGATTACCTCTGGGTGATGAACATGGACGACCGCCGCTGGCCGGAAGCTACTTCACCGCACCCCCTGTTACCAGTCGGCCTGCAGCGCCAGCTGGGTATGCCCCGCGCCTGCCCGGAGCGGGAACTGCAGCTCAGCCGCCAGCTTTTCGATTTATTTACCCGCAGCGGCGGGGAAATTATCTTCAGCTACAGCGTGCGGGACGGCGATATTCACCTCCAACCTGCGGCGCTCTTGAATACCCTTGATGCCATAGACCTGCCGAGCAGCGACGGCTGCCACCCATGGCAGGGGATCATTGCCAACAGTGGCGCGCTGGAAATTGTTGACGACAGTCTGGCGCCGCCCTTTGCACCCCCCGACGGCAGGGTTCGCGGCGGCAGTCGCCTGCTCGCCGATCAGGCCGGTTGCCCTTTTAACGCGGTGGCTCAGTGGCGCCTGGGGGCAGAGGCGCTGGCGGAACCCCAAACCGGATTGAGGGCACAGCTGCGCGGTATGCTGGTACACGACAGCCTCGACATTTTTTGGCATCAGCTCGGCAGCCAGAAAGCACTATTGGCACTGGCCGACAGCGAGCGCCAGCGGCAACTGGAACAGGCGGTGGCCCAGGCGTTTACCCGCGTCTTTAGCCACAATAGTCTGATTACCAGGGCGGATTTCGGCGAGCGCCTGCTGGACCTGGAAAAACAGCGTTTGCTCTCCCTGCTCGACCAATGGCTGCAACTGGAAGTGGCGCGACCAGGGTTCACCGTGGCCGCCGCTGAAAAAAATCTGCCCTTTGAACTTGGCGGCCTGACCCTCTCCCTTCGCGTCGACCGTATCGACAAACTGGACAGCATCGACACCCCCGATGGCGATCTCGCCATTATCGACTACAAAACCGGCAAAACCGGTATTTCCACGGTCGCCGCCGAACGCCTCACCGAGCCGCAACTGCCCCTCTACGCCCTGGCGGTGACCCAGGCCATGGGGCAAACACCGGCTGCGGTCAGTTACGCACTGATTAATCGCAAAACCCTGGGATTTGACGGCATTGCCAGCACAGACGCGCTGATTTCCGGCTGTAAATCCCTGGCGGAGCGCCAGTTGCCGGAAGACTGGCCAGCCACCCTTGAGCAGTGGCGCGAAAAACTTAATGTGCTTATCGCCGAACTTCGCACTGGCCGCGCCGATGTCACTTTTTATCACAGGAGCGCCCGTGATTATGGCGGCCATCTCGAGCCATTAAACCGCCTTGCCGGTGGCGACGATCTAAACGCTCTGAAACAGCGCCTCAACGGTGAACAAAAGGGAGTCACACCATGAGCGCCGCCGACCAGTCCATTCGCGATCGCGCCCTGGATATCACCACCTCCTTTGCGGTGAGCGCACCGGCAGGGTCAGGAAAAACCGGCCTGTTGATTCGCCGCATCCTGCGTCTGCTGGCGCAATGTGAGCAACCGGAACAGGTGCTGGCCATTACCTTTACCCGCAAAGCTGCGGCGGAAATGCAGGAGCGCATTGTTCAGGCGCTGGCTCTGGCACAAACAGACTCGCCGCCCCCGGATGACTATCAGCGGGCGATATGGCAGGACGCCCGCCGTGTTGTCGAGCGCGACCGCGAACAAAACTGGCAGCTGGCGGCCTCGCCGTCGCGGCTGCGCATCATGACCATCGACAGCCTCTGCCGCACCCTCGCCCGCCAACTGGCGGTGGAAACCAACCTGGGGGATTTGCCCGAGCCCACAGATCAGCCAGAATTTTTCTATCGCGACGCCATTCGCCAGCTGTTCCGCCACCTCGACGGCAACAGTGCCGTCGGCGACGCCCTGGCCATTCTTCTCAACCATCTCGACAACAATCTGGCGAGCCTGGAAGCCTTGCTGGAAAACCTGCTGGCAAAGCGGGAGCAATGGCTCGAACCGCTGATGCGCAGTCGCAATGCCAGAGAATATCTGGAACAGACATTGCAAAACACCGTTGTCGAAACCCTCGCCGCCGCCAGCGCCAACATGGCAGTGATCGGCAGTGAACTGGCCACAGTAGCGGATTACGCCGCCGCCAATCTCGCCAGTGGCAATCAGGAAAAAGACAACCGCATAACTTGCCTCGCTGGCATTGGCGGCTTGCCTGACGCCAGCCCCGACAACCTTACTATGCAGCAATGGCTGGCGGTCGCGGAGCTGTTGCTCACCCAGGAAAACCAATGGCGCAAGCCCAAAGGCATTACCAAGCGCCAGGGTTTTCCCACCAAAAAGGAATCCATCGATCCCGACAATGCGGATCTGCGCAAACAGCAGCTCAATGAAATGATCGCCTGGTGCGAACAACAGCCCGGACTGCTGGAGCAGCTGGTGGATATTCGCAACCTGCCCGCCGCGGCCTACAGCGACGGTCAATGGCAATTGCTCGAGGCTCTCACCCTGGTGCTGCCGGTTCTGGTGGCAGAGCTGTCGGTATTGTTCAAATCCAGCCACAGCTGCGACTTTACCGAAGTGACCCTGGCCGCTCTCAGCGCCCTCGGCGACGACACGGAGGTTAGCGACCTCAGCCTGCGCCTCGACTATCAGATTCGCCATATTCTCGTCGACGAATTTCAGGACACCTCGTCGCTGCAATTTCGCCTCCTTAAAAAGCTCACCTGGGGCTGGCAACAGGGGGATGGCCGCACTCTCTTTATTGTCGGCGACGGCATGCAGTCGCTGTATGGTTTTCGCAACGCCAACGTGGGCATTTTTCTCGAAGCGCGCAAAATGCCCGTCGCCGACATCGAGCTGGAGCCCCTGGATTTGCAGGTCAATTTCCGCTCCGACAGCACTGTCGTCGACTGGGTAAACAGCAGTTTTCGCCATATTTTTCCCGCTCGGGAAGACATCAGCCGGGGCGCCGTCAGCTACGCACCCGCCGTGGCAGCCCGCAGCAACCTGACAAAACCCGCTGTCACCATCGATGTGTTTGCCAACGGCAGCCCTTCCCGGGATGAAGCGCAATGGGTGATCGAGCGCATTGCAAGCGCTCGCAATGCCGACCCCGACGGCAGTATTGCCATTCTTGCCCGCGCCCGCAGCCACCTTCGGGGCATTATCGCCGCTCTGCAACAGCAGGGCATTGCCTGGGAAGCCACCGACATCGATCCGCTGTCGAGCAGAATGGCGGTGATCGATCTGTTTTCCCTCACCCGCGCCCTGCTCAATCCGGCGGATCGCATTGCCTGGCTCGCCATACTGCGGGCGCCCTGGTGCGGCTTAAAGCTGGCGGATTTACACGCCATCGCCAATTTCGCCCAGGTGGCAGACGCCAACCCCCGCCAACTGCCCTGGCTACCGGGACAAATATTTGCCCCGGACGTTGAAACTGTGCTCAGTGGCGATGGCCGCGAGCGTTTTCATCGGGTTGCCCCTGTCCTCAAGGCCGCCTGGCAAAACCGCCAGCGCAAACCCCTGCGCCAGTGGCTTGAAGGCACCTGGCTCGCTCTCGGCGGCCCCGCCAGCCTTTGCGACACCCATCACCTCATCTGGTGTCAGCAATACTTTGATCTTCTCGAAACCCATTCGCGGGGTTCTCAGCTCGTCGATAGGGAGCGCTTTGAGCAGGCCGTGAACAAACTCTACGCCCGCCCAGCTGCCAGCCACAGCAACCCGGTGCAATTGATGACCATCCACAAATCCAAGGGACTGGAATTTGATACGGTGATTCTCCCGGGGTTGCATCGCGGCGGCGGCTCCGACGACAAGTCGCTGCTCTACTGGCGGGAACGCATCAACAACGCCGGGGAAGCGGAACTCCTGATTGCGCCTCCCCTGACAGAGGAGGAAGCCAGCAGCGAACGGGATGAGAATAGCGGCAGCAACAATCAGCTGGTAAAACATCTCAAGTATGAACAGAAGGTAAAAAACACCCTGGAAGACGCCCGCGTGCTCTATGTGGCCTGCACCCGCGCCATCAAACGCCTGCACCTGTTTTACAATACGCCCAACAAGGCGCCCACCAGCGGCAGTTTGCTGGCAGCCCTGTGGCCGACATTAGCTGACGACCGCCTCAAAGCTGAAACCGCGGGAGGCGCTGAAATCCGCCACCACGAACCGCCACTGGCAGTTAACCCCGAACAGCCAGAAGTCGAAGCAAGCGCGAGTATCAGCGAACTCATGCGCCTGCGCAGCGGCTGGCAACAGCCCGACTGCCTAACCCTTGTTGAGGACAACCTTGTAAACCAGCCCGTTAACGCCGGGCTTGCCACGGCGGCCAGCGCCGACACCGCCAACAACAGCGCCCGTCACCGGGGCACCGTGCTTCACCGCACCCTGAGCAGAATCGTCGCCGAAGGTGTGGCAACCTGGGACGCCGACAGAATCAGGCGCCAGCGCCACGCCTGGGATCTCCAGTTGCGCCAGCTGGGCGTTGACGACCGCGCCGAGCATATCCACGTTCTCGAGCAGGCTGTCACCAATACCCTTGGCGACGCAAGCGGGCGCTGGCTGCTATCAAACAAACATCAGCACAGCGCCTGCGAGCTGGAACTGGCAACCAGCACAGAGGACGGTTTCCGTCACTTTGCCATCGACAGAACCTTTGTCGAAGACGATATCCGCTGGATTATCGACTACAAAAGCAGCTCGCCCCAACCCGGCGAGAATCTCGACGCCTTCCTGCTTCGCGAAGCGGGCACTTACCGCCAACAGCTCGACACCTATCGCCAGCTATTTGCGGCACAGGAAAGTCGGCAAATTCGCACCGCGCTGTATTTTCCGCTGATTCCCCATCTCCATTCGATGGATTAGCCGTTGATAGAACCCTGTTAAACCCCTGTTAGTCTGGCTAAATCGAGGCCATAAAGGCAATTTTGCCAATTTGTCATGGAGTTACAGTAGAATAGTCGGCCAAGACAAATTCAGCCCTGTCGTTTTTTTTTACTGGGCGATGACCGAACACTCTGGTAGGTAAAGACAATGATTCAACGTTTACTGGAAAACCTGAATATCCAGTCTCAGGAAACCCTGATCACGCCGCTCGATTTAAAGCGGGAAATTCCCATGACCGACAAGGCCGGAGAAACCGTCGCCAAAGGTCGTGAAGCGGTACAAAATATTCTCGATGGCAGCGACAAGCGCGTTTTCATTGTGGTGGGCCCCTGCTCCATTCACGATCTGGATGCCGCCAAGGATTACGCCCAGCGCCTCAAAAAACTGGCGGACGAGGTCAGCGATACCCTGCTGATCATCATGCGGGTCTATTTTGAAAAACCCCGCACCACCACCGGCTGGAAAGGGCTGATCAACGACCCCTATCTGAATGATTCCTTCAAAATTCAGGAGGGTCTGCATATTGGCCGCCAGCTGCTGATGGACATCAGCGAAATCGGCCTGCCCACCGCCACCGAAGCGCTTGACCCGATTTCGCCCCAATACCTCCAGGATCTCATCACCTGGTCCGCCATTGGCGCCCGCACCACCGAATCCCAGACCCACCGGGAAATGGCCAGCGGTTTGTCCACCGCTGTGGGCTTTAAAAATGGCACCGACGGCGGTCTGACCGTGGCCATCAACGCCATTCAATCCGCCGCCAACCCCCACCGTTTTCTCGGCATCAACAGCGAAGGCCGGGTTTCCATTATCACCACCAAAGGCAATCCCTACGCCCACGTGGTCTTGCGCGGTGGCGACGGCAAACCGAACTACGACTCCGTCAGCGTTCAGCTCTGCGAGCAGGAACTCAACAAAGCCGGCATCACCCCGCGCATCATGGTGGATTGCAGCCACGCCAACTCCAACAAAAATCACGAATTGCAGCCCCTGGTGCTCGACAATATCGGCAACCAGATTCTGGAAGGCAACAAATCCATCTGCGGCGTGATGATTGAGAGCCATATCCATGCCGGCAACCAGAAAATTCCCGCCAACCTCAGCGATCTCAAATACGGCGTCTCCATTACCGACGCCTGTATCGACTGGGAAACCACCGAGAAATCACTGAAAAGCCTGCGCGACAAAATTAAAGATGTGATTGCCAGTCGCTGATTAGCGACTGTCCACATCCCGGCTGACAAAACCCCGCGCCAACGCGCGGGGTTTTTATTTTCGCGACACCCATAACCGCTGTCAGCTACGCTACGCAAACGACCTCAGAACAACTGCTTTCAACCGCAACCTATCGTCTGCAAGGCAGACTCCTACAAAAAAACCAGCCCCCTCCCTCAAAACAATAGCTGCCAAACACCACCCAGCCCTGACAAACATTGAATTCACACCGGCTTATGGGTACTATTCCCGCCCGTTGCCAGTAGTCTTTCAATTTGATTTTGTCTTATGGAGCCGCCATCGCCAGCAGGGCTGACCCCCACAAGCAAACGATTTTTCGGTAGGAGCCAGCCCTGCTGGCGATGTCTGAAGATTCTTGATGGCAGACAATGTCAAATGAAGCAGCGCCAGGCTGCATCAATACTTGCGTCGGGGTTGATACCAAGCCCCGATAGACAAGGCAGCTTTTACAAGACCACTCTCGATACGCCCGGGTGGCGAAATTGGTAGATGACGTGCAGGACGCACAAATGCCGTGGAGGACAGGACGTCCGGGAACGGTCGCAAGGCAAAGAAAAGCGCAGCTATGCTGCATCATTACTTGCGTCGGGGTTCATACCAAGCCCCGATAGACAAGGCAGCTTTTACAAGACCACTCTCGATACGCCCGGGTGGCGAAATTGGTAGACGCAAGGGACTTAAAATCCCTCGACTGGAAACGGTCGTGCCGGTTCGACCCCGGCTCCGGGCACCAATAAAATCAAGCCGTTATAGTTTTTTATATGTCCTTTCAATAAGCACATCATAATAAAGCAGGCATATAATAGACACGTTGACGCCAAAGCGCTCCGGTGACTTTGATGTAGCGAAGCGGAGGCAAAGGCATCCCTGTGCCGCGCCTGGTTAGCTGTTGTCAAGCATGTACACACGAAGCTGACGCTCCTCTCGCATAACATAGAGGACGAGAATCCGATTCTTATCCTCACGATAAAAAATGCGACACGGTGGAACCACTACCTCCCTGTATACCGAATCAGGGAGCTCTGAAGGAATCCGCCCGGATTGGGGAAAATCTTCCAAGCGGTCGATTTTATCGAAAACTTTCTGGATCAGTTGACTGGCGGCAGCAGGATGATCCAGAGCGATGTACTCTGCGATGGCATCCAACTCTTGAAGGGCTGGCTCCGTCCAGATCACTTCAGCCATTTACTCATTTTCTCCCGGGCCTCGCTTTGGCTGTACGTTCTCCCCTCAAGCACAGCACGCTCTCCTCTTGAGAGCCCCTCAAGCAGCTCAAGCCGCCCCTGCATGAACTCGTAATGCTGCACATCAACAAGATAAGCGGATGGCTGGCCATGCTCAGTAATCAGTACCGGCTCTTTCGACAAATGCAGATCTGCCAAAATTTTTGTAGCCTGGCGCTTGAGGTTTGTAACAAGCTCAACTTTCATGGGCTCACCCTGATCGAAATTGACAGTGACACTATAGTATCACTCTTCAGATAAGACAAACACAGCTAACGCCCTGCTCAGAACACATAGAACAGTTTTTGACCGATCTTGCGGCCAAACGGTTTGTTCAGGGAATCTCAAATCACCGATTGACCAGCCTTCACAATTGCTCATTGAAACGGAATCCTTGCACCGGCAACGTCTTCGACAGGTGCGTCGGATCTACTCGGTGCTGATAAAAAAAGATCTATCCAGTCGGCCTGCAAACGCTTGAGTGCTTGCTCGACAACCCTGCGGATGCGTGCCGGACTGCTATCAAAGCCCATCCTATAATCACGGTTTTTAAAGCCGAATTTTGTCGCGATAACCACCTGATCAGGAATCGGCGCAAGGGCTTCACCCACAAGGGTTTCATTTGCTTCGCCATAGCATTCTGCGGTGTCAAAAAAAACAATTCCCCGTTCGATGGCCGCGCGAATAAGCGAAACCATTTCCCGCCTGCGCAGGAATGACGAAAATCGTGGCTTCGGCGCTAAGTCATTGCCATTCGGGCAAGACCACACTGACCCCAAATGTTCTATCGATGGGCGTATCCGTCGCACTTCCCGGCCTTTTCGCCCGTCTGGATGCTTAGCGCCTGTTCCATGTGTGCCCGCAACCGCTCAATCCGTGTTTCATGGGCGGGATGAGTCGACAGGAATTCGAGGGGTCGCCCTCCCCCTCGCGCCGCCATCTCCTCCCACAGCGTCACACCCTGGCGCGGATCGAAGCCGGCCTCGGCCATGATCATCAATCCCATCAGGTCGGCTTCCTCCTCATGGGCGCGACTGAAAGGCAGCGCGATTCCCAGTTCAGCGCCCAGCCCCAGCGCCTGCATCAAGGCCTGCTGATTCATTTCCCCCTCGCCGAACAGCCCTACCAGATAAAGAGCAGCCTCGATACCCAGTGTCTGGGTGAGACGCTCATTGCCGTGGTTCGCCAGTACGTGAGCCACCTCGTGACCGATGACGGCGGCCAGTTGGGAGGGGCTGTCGGCAACCGCCAGCATACCGGTGTGAATGCCGACCTTGCCACCGGGCAGGGCGAAAGCGTTGGGTGAGGGGTCATCGAAAACAGCGATATCCCAGGCGGGGGGCATGGCGGCGTCGGGATAGTGTTCGCGGGCGGCGTCAATTACCGCTTCTGCAACACAGCGCACCAGCTCGCTGGGCGCGGGCGCGGTGACAACAGGCCGGTGCTGCCTGATATCGGCAAACGCCTGCTCGCCCATGTCTCGCATCACCGAATCCGGCACCAGTGCCAGTTGGTAACGGCCTGTGGGGGATTCGCCGCAACCGGCAAGGAGAACCAGGATAAAAAGCAGAACATTCGGACGTGACAAGGCGGTTTCTCGTGGCGGGTTCAGAAGGCAAATTCAAGTTCAGGGGACAGTTTACCTAATTTCAGCGGGATCACCTCGAATCGTCCTTGATAAAACATGATCTGGACTTTTTGCCAGCAGGCAATACCCATGGGTTCGCGAATTTCTTTGGCAATGACAATCTGATATTTTGAAGAAACAGTGACTTCAGCCCTGATGGCGCCTATCGATAAGACTTGGGCATTACGATACCCCTATCCATAACAGTGGTTCAAGGCGCTGCGAGAGCACTCCAGGCGATATGCGCCCAGGCATCGCAGGTTGCGTCAAACTGTTCGGGATCGAGCAGCCAGGGTTCTGAGGTGCCAACATGGTTGATGGCCAGGGTAAGCAGGGTTGCCACCAGGTCGTTTGCCTTTGGGTGTGCGCTGCCGCTCTGTTTTAGCTGCCCGACGGCTTTAATGCTTGAGCGGCACAGTTGATCCTTCATGGCCTGCCAGCATTCGGCCACAGCGGTGTTGGTTACGGCGGTCTGCTGCATGGCGGCAAGAATGGCGTGATGATCGCGATAAACACCGAGGATTCCGCCAAGACTTTTGCGAATATCCGAGTATGTGGTGGTGCCTGCATTTTTAAACCACTGGCCAGCGGCGGCAATAATGTTGTTTTGCACTTCGTCAAAAAGATGCATCACCAAATCGGCCTTGTCGCGATAATTTAAATAGAAAGACGCCCTGGATATGCCCGCCGCCTCGGCGAGACGATCCACCGTCGTCGCCGAAAACTCTTCGCCATCCAACAGCAATTGCTCCATCGCCAACAGCATTTTTTGATCGACGCTGAGCTTGTTGCGTCTTTTTTGGCGTTCCTGGGCAATGTTCGAGGTTTTTTTACTGACCTTTTGAGTTTTCATGCTTTCTTGTCTGTTTTCAGCAGAAGAAATCAATTATAGACACAACGTCTAATTTATTATACATTTCGATTAAATTGATTAGAGAATCAATGCCTATCATTAAGCTAAGCCATAATTAAAATCAGAGGCCACCATGGACAAACTCAAATACTCTGCTGACGCCATGCTGGCAGAGCCTGATAATTTTTCTCAAGGTTTTCCCCATGACTTATTTTCACGGTTGCGCCGCGACATGCCGGTGTGCTGGAGCGAATGGTCTGGCGGCAGCGGCTTCTGGTCGCTGACCAAATACGAAGATGTGGGCTTTGCCGGTGGCAATCCAGCTATTTTTTCGTCGGCCACTGAAAATGGCGGCCACCGTATTTTTGAAGAGCAGGATCTGGGCGTTGCCCAGTCCGGCGTCGATACGGAAAACGCCGTGGGCATTCCCTTTATTTCCCGAGATCCGCCCCTGCATATCAATCAGCGTCTGCCGGTAATGAAATCTGTTAGCCCTGACCGTCTTAATGATATGAAACACCGCATTCGCGAGCGGGTGAGACTGCTGATCCATGAAGCGAGAAAGCTCGAAAATATTGAGTTGGTGGAAAGTTTATCTGCACCGATTCCCATCAAAACTCTGCTTGAGCTTCTCGATATGCCGGCAAGTTACGAGGGCAAATTATTTGAGTGGACCAACGCCCTCATCGGCGAAGACGACCCGGATTTTCGCCGCTCCCCCGACTATATGGCAAAAATCAGCGGGGAAATCGCCACCTATTTTGGTGGTCTCAGAGAGGAGCGCATGGGTTCTGATCGCGCCGATATTGTTACCGTATTAAGTACGGATAAAAACGGCGACGTGGTGCCATTCAAAGATTTTATCGCCAATATTTTTTTGATTTTGGTGGGGGGCAATGAGACCACCCGCAACTCCATTTCCGGCGCCATTCGCGCTTTTTCGCTGTTCCCTGAGCAGTGGCAAATCCTTAAAGAAAATCCCCAACTGATCGCCAGCGCGGTCAACGAAATTGTGCGCTGGGTGTCGCCGGTGATGCATATGCGCCGCACGGTGATGGAGGATGTCAGCATTCGCGATGTAACGCTGAAAAAAGGCGATAAGGTGCTGCTCTGGTATCCCGCCGCCAACCGCGACGCAGATATTTGGCAAAACCCGGATGCCTTTGACATCAGCCGCCCCATTATTAAACACCGCGCTTTTGGCGCCGGAACCCATCTCTGCGTGGGTAGCCGTCTGGCGGAATTACAGATTGCTATTTTTCTCGAAGAATTTCTTCAGCACTGCGACAGCTTTGAGGTTAATGGGGAAATCAGCCGCATACGTTCAAACTTTATCAGTGGTATGAAGACGCTGCCGCTGAAAGTGAAATGGCAGTCAATAGACTGAGCAGCAGCGCCCAGCTATCAGCCATAAGATTGAAAAACTCAGGAAGCCCTGATTAATATCATTGCTGCGCAAGCGGGAATCTATAATTGGTTAATTTTTCAGAACTCCCACCTACGCAGGAGTGACGAAAACAGAATTAATCAGAGTCTCCCTAAAAATAACAGGAGAGTTGCCTTGCCACATATCCACGATCACGCTCTGGAAAGACCCAAAGCGGTTGCCATTACCGACCCCAGCGGCAAAAGTCTGAGCTGGGAAATGCTCAACAATGCCTCCATTGAATTTGCCCATATTCTTCAGGAGCAGGGGGCAAAACCCGGCGAGATTATTGCCATTCTCATGGAAAATCGCAGGGAGTATTTTATTTGCGTGTGGGGCGCCCTCCGCCTGGGCTTGTATGTCACCCCCATTAACTGGCACCTCAAAGATAGTGAAGTCAGCCATATTATTGCCGATTCAGATTCTGTGCTGGTTGTCAGTGCGACCATGCACAGCGACTTGCTCACCGCTATTCCCCTGCCGGTATTGATGGTGGATGAGTACGATATCGCCAACCGCCTCAATAAGGCCATTGAAACTCGAGGAATGCTCACGCCAAAATTTAGCCAAACGGAAGGGCAGATCATGTACTACTCTTCCGGCACCACGGGCAAACCCAAAGGCATTCGCCGCCCGCTGATGACCAGGGAGTTTGGCACGCCGCCGCCGGTGGATGCCTTTATCGCCAAGCTCTACGGCATTTCTGCGGATACCATTTACCTGTCCCCGGCGCCCCTCTACCACGCAGCGCCCCTTAATTGGTGCCTGGCAATTCTGCGCCTCGGGGGTCAAATTGTTTTTATGGAAAAATTTGAACCTGAACAGTTCCTCGCACAAATCAGCAGCAACCGGGTTACCCATACCCAGGTGGTGCCGACCATGTTTGTACGCCTGCTGAAAATGCCTGAGGCCGTGCGCAACCAGTACGATACCTCCTCACTAAAAGTGGTTGTTCACGCGGCAGCGCCCTGCCCCCGGGAAATCAAACAACAGATGCTCGACTGGCTGGGGGATGTAATTTACGAATATTACGGCGGTAGTGAAAGTAATGGCGTCACCGCTCTGGATTCAGAGGAGTGGCGAAAGCACCCTGGCTCCGTGGGCAGAGTCGTGCTGGGTCAAGTCCATATTTGCGACGAACAGGGCAACGAACTGCCCTCAAACCAGGAAGGCACTGTTTATTTTTCCGGCTTGCCTGATTTTGAATACTATAAAGACCCATTAAAAACCAGAGAGGCCTACAATGACAAAGGCTGGAGCACCCTTGGCGATATAGGTTATCTGAACGACGACGGTTATCTCTACCTGACCGACAGGCGCGCCTTTATGATCGTTTCCGGTGGCGTCAATATTTATCCCCAGGAAATCGAAAATTTACTGGTGAACCACCCACTGGTGATGGACGCCGCCGTTTTGGGCATGCCCAATCCGGATTTTGGCGAGGAAGTGGTGGCGGTGATAGAAGCAGTAAAGCCTGCGCCAGCTGAACAGCCAATACCTGAGGACACTGTTATCGCCACTGTCAGCAATTACTGCAAAGCCAATCTCGCGGCATTTAAGTGCCCGAAAAAAATTATTCTGATGGAAAATTTGCCGCGCCTGCCCAATGGCAAGCTGTTAAAGCGAATAATCAAGGAGCAGCTGTTACAACATCACTGACAGCCAAGGGCTGCCAGCGGCGCTGATGTATAAACCTGAATTCAGCGCTTGCTGGTCGTCATAATCCGGCTGATGGTTTGCTCACTGATACCGTATTCCCGCAGCACGACCTCAGCTTCAAACCCGGCCTGGCGAGCACCGTGGCGAATTTGCGCCGGAGTGCGGCTAAACCTGGGAGCCGGTGCGGGCTGCACAACCCCATCCACATCAATATAAGTCTGCCGCGCCAGATTATGGGGATGTTTGGGTGCCTCCGCGAAGCTGAGCACAGGGGCAAAACAGACATCGGTGCCCTCCATAAGATCACGCCACTGTGCCTGGGTTTTGCTTTTAAATACCAATTGCAGTTCGTTTTTCAACGCTGGCCACTGGCTTTTGTCTTCTTTCAACGCGGTAAACTTTTGCTTGTCGACACCGGTCATGCCCATTAACAGGGCGTAAAACTGCGGCTCGATGGCGCCGATGGAAACATATTTTCCATCGGCGGTTTCGTACACATCGTAGTAAGGGGCGCCGCCGTCAAGCCAGTTGACGCCACGGTTGGCAGGATCCCAATTGTTCATGGCGTGATCGCTGTGCGCCATCCACATCAGCAGGGCAGAGCCGTCGGTCATTGCCGCATCAATCACCTGGCCTTTGCCGGATTTCTGGCATTCGAGCAGAGCGGCGAGAATCCCCGCAACCTGAACCATGCCGCCACCGCCCATATCGTCAATCAGGTTTAAGGGCGGTACGGGTTTTTCTCCTGCGAGGCCAATGGCGTGAAGGGAACCGGTGAGGGAAATGTAGTTGATATCGTGCCCAGCCGTATGGGCAAGCGGACCGGTTTGTCCCCAGCCAGTCATGCGGGCGTAAACAAGCCTGGGATTGCGCGCCAGACAAACATCTGACCCAAAACCCAATCTTTCAGCCACACCGGGACGAAATCCTTCCGTCAAAACATCGGCTTTCTCCACCATGGCGAGAAGAACATCTAGATCCTGGGGATCTTTTAAATTGAGAATCACCGAGCGCTTGCCGCGAAAACTCACATCCTTGAAGCGCTTATCGCTGGTGTCTTTGCCGCGGTCGACAACCACAACGTCGGCGCCCAGATCGGCAAGCAGCATACCGGCCATGGGGTTTGGTCCGAGTCCTGCGAGTTCTATAACCCTATAGCCGGAAAGGGGTCCTTTGTTCATCTGCCTGCCTACTTTAACAAGTAAAAATCAACTAAATACTGACATGTCAAAGGCTTCAACAAAAATTGCTGTACCGCCGCACGTCAGTTCATTGATTCTGAGTTGCTTCAAAGGTTGATAGTACGCGGCGTTGTACCACTGCGTCGCCACGGCCATGCTGGGAAATTTTACAATTACCGTCCAGTTGCCGCGCCATTCGCCCTCGACAACCGTTGCCGCGGCAGAGGCCGCCAAAACCTCGGCGCCGATTTTCTCAAACTGTTCCAGCACCTTGGCGGCGTAGCGGTTGAGATAATCCTGGTGGTCTTTAACCTCAAGGGCAACCACCATATACGCGGGCTTGGTTGTATCAGCCACTATTGAAGCCATTCATCCATTGGCGATCATGGCTTGCAGCCGATTTCTGATAATGTCTTCTGCATCCCGGCTGATTCTTGTCACCAGCTCGTGGACGGTGGGGATATCGTGGATCAAGCCCTGAATCTGACCCGCCCACACCAAGCCGGCATCGAGATCACCGGTTTCCAGCGCCTGCCTGCCCTTGGCGCCGGAGACATAGGGCTGGATGTCCTTGAACTCGGCATTCGGCTGATTGCTGATTTCAACCACTTTGTCGGAGACGCTGTTGCGCGCAACCCGCCCGGTATTTTTGAATTTGCGGAAAATCAAATTGGTGGCGCGCTCGTCGTTGGCGACAATAAACTCCTTGATGCGCTGGTGAATGGGCGCTTCCACCGTTGCACAGAAGCGGGTTCCCATATTGATGCCCTGGGCGCCCAGCGCCAGCGCCGCCGCCAGACCGCGACCATCGCCAAAACCGCCGGAGGCGATAATAGGAATAGTCACTTTATCCGCAGTGGCGGGAATCAGCACCAGGCCAGGAATATCGTCCTCACCAGGGTGGCCGGCACATTCAAAGCCGTCGATGGAGATAACATCCACCCCCATTTTTTGCGCCGACACCGCATGGCGAACCGCCGTACATTTGTGCAACACCTTGATGCCATGGGCTTTGAAATCGTCCACATGCTCCTGGGGTTTATGGCCTGCGGTTTCGACAATGGTGACGCCGCTATCGATGATGGCTTTGCGATACTGCGCATAGGGCGGCGGATTCACCGAAGGCAGAATGGTCAAATTGACGCCAAAGGGCTTGTCTGTCATGGCGCGGCAGCGGTCAATTTCCCGGCGCAGATCGTCCGGCGTGGGCTGGGTGAGCGCAGTAATAATGCCGAGGCCACCGGCGTTGGAAACGGCAGCGGCGAGCTCCGCTCTGCCCACCCACATCATGCCGCCCTGAACAATGGGGTGCTCGATGCCCAACAATTCCGTAAATGCATTTTTAATTGCTATATCAAAGCCTTTCTACAATGGTCATGTTGGCGATACCGCCACCTTCACACATGGTTTGTAATCCCCAACGCTTGTTGTTGCGGCGAAGGGCGTGAATCAGTGTCGCCATCAGTTTGGCGCCACTGGCGCCCAATGGATGACCAAGGGCGATGGCGCCACCGTGAATATTGAGTTTTTGCGGGTCGGCGCCCAGGCTTTGCAACCAGGCCAGGGGCACGGAGGCGAAGGCCTCGTTGACTTCGTAGAGATCGATATCGTCAATGGCCATGCCCGCTTTTTTCAACGCGGCCTGAGTGCCGGAAATGGGCTCTTCCAGCATGATCACCGGATCACCTGCGGTCACAGATAGGTGATGAACCCGCGCCAGGGGTGTCAGGCCGTACTGCTGCAAGGCTTTTTCATTAACCACGAGAAGACCGGCAGCGCCGTCGCAGATCTGGCTGGCATTGGCGGCGGTAATGGCGCCACCCTCCTGGAGCGGCTCTACAGCGGCGATGCTTTGCAAAGACGCGTTATAGCGTATACCTTCGTCTTTTGTGTGGATCAGTTGCTGGCCATCTTTTTCCACAGCGACGGGCACAATTTCATCATCGAAGACGCCGGCCTCTGTCGCCTTGATCGCCTTGAGATGACTTTCAAGGGCAAATTGATCGAGCTGTTCGCGGTTGAAACCGTATTTATCCGCCATCATCTGGGCGCCGGTAAACTGGCTGAAGGTTTTGACGCCGTAGCGGTCTTTAATGCGCTGGCTAAAAGGGCCGGTGCCAATACCGGCTTTTTTGTGGAGTTCCAAGTTGCTGAACATGGGCACACGACTCATGCTCTCAACACCGGCGGCGATGACGACATCCTGGGTGCCGGACATCACCGCCTGGGCAGCAAAATGCAATGCCTGCTGTGAGGATCCGCACTGGCGATCGATGGTGACACCGGGAATGCTATCGGGCAGATTCGACGCCAGAATCATATTGCGCGCCAGGGCAAAACTCTGCTCTCCTGCCTGGGTGACACAGCCGACAATGACATCATCGATGATCTGAGGATCAATGGCGCTTTTTTCCACCAGGGCATTGAGCACAGCGGCGCCGAGGTCGGCGGGGTGAATACCGGATAGTATGCCGTTGCGGCGCCCCCCAGCGGTTCTCAGGGCTTGAACAATATAGGCTTGGGTCATGGCCGTTATCCTTTGTAAAATTCTGGTTTGCGTTTTTCCGTAAAGGCTTTCACACCTTCCGGCCCCTCATCGCTTCCGCAGGCAGCGATGGCTCTGGCTTCGTTTTCCAACTGAGTCTCAAGGCTGGTTGCCATACTGGCGAACAGCAAATTGCGGGTTCTGCCCAGCGCACCCACGGCACTCTTGGCGAGTTTTTCGGCGATTTCTACCGCCCTGGCGCCAAGCTCTGCGCCTTCAACCACTTCGGTCACCAACCCTCGTTCCAAGGCTTGTTCGGCACTCAGGCGACGGTTATTGAAAATAAAATCCTGCGCCTGGCGCAGCCCCATCAAGCGGGGCAGTATCCAGGTTGCGCTCACATCGGGAGACAAACCCACCATGCTATAGGCCGGGGTAAAGTGCGCGGATTGGGCGGCGATGACAATATCCCCCAAAAGGGACAAGCTGAGGCCGGCTCCCGCGGCCGGGCCGTTAATGGCGACAACCAGGGGTTTGTTCATTCTCAGCAAGCGGGAAACCGTCGGGTTGAGATAGCTGGTCAATTCTGTCAATAGCCCTGGCAATTGGTCGAGAGACTGGGCAAAGGCGCCAACATCCCCGCCAACACAAAAAAACCGCTCGCTGGCGGTTAGCAACACGCAGCGAACGCCAGCATCCTGATCGGCGTGAATGCTGGCCTGCATCAAATCCTGCGCCATCGCCAGATTGATGGCATTGCCCGCTTCCGGCCTGTTGAGGGTGATGGTCATGACGCCGTTTTTTCTATGGATTTTTACACAAGCAGTGCTGTTCATTTTTGCTGTCCAATAAACTACAGAGCTAGTGCCCTGTGTTTGCGTCAAGTGCCAGATGCCAGGCAATTCTGGCCAGTTCAGGGAATTTTTTGGCGCGCTCCTGCGCCTGGGAAGAGGAGGCCGTGCCGCGAATAACCCGACCTTTTATGCCGTGAAAAATCGCAGCGAGACGGAAGAAATTAAACACCATATAAAAAGCGTAATCAGGAATACCCTCTCTGCCGGTGCGACTGCAATAGGCTGCGATGTAATCTTTTTCTGAAGGAATGTTCAGCGCCTCAATGTCGGCATTGCCCAAACCGGCGACAATATCCGGCGGCATATGGTACATGGTCGTGTGATAACAGAAGTCCGACAGCGGATTGCCCAGGGTGGATAATTCCCAGTCGAGAACAGCGATAACCTTTGGTTCGGTGGCATGAAAAATCATATTGTCGCAGCGGAAATCACCATGGACGATACTGGTTTCATCCCCTTCAGGTATACGCTCATTGAGCCAAGCAATGACCTTGTCCATATTGTCGTCGCGACCGGCTTCGACATCGTCCTGGTATTGCTTCGACCAGCGGTCGATTTGGCGCTGAAAATAATTGCCCGGCTTACCGAAATCCTCAAGACCTATATCCCTGGGGTTCAACTGGTGGAGATAGGCCAGGGTTTTATTCATGGCATCGAAATAGGCGGGGCGCTCGGCATTGCTGATGCCGGGAAAGGTGGCGTCCCAGAAAACCCGACCCTCCACCATTTCCATAACATAAAACCAGGTGCCAATAACACCGTCGTCGGAGCAGAATCCGTACACATGGGGCACAGGAAATTCTGTTTTGCCAAGCGCCTGTAAAATTCGCACTTCCCGGTCTATGGCGTGGGCGCCCTTGAACACAGGTCCCGGCGGTTTTTTGCGCAGCACATAATTTCTTTTGGGCGTTATCAATTTAAATGTGGGGTTTGATTGCCCACCCTTAAACTGCTCTACCCGCAGTGGCGCCTGAAAACCGTCAACATTGGCGCCCATCCAGGCGGTGAGGGCATCGACATTAAACTGATGACCTTCGCGCACGGCGCTAGTGCCGCTGCTGTCATGATTGGCGTCAGTCATTATTGTTGCCTCTTTAAAAAGTCGCGTTTTATTTTTTTCGCCAGCGACCATTTGTGTACTTCGGTGGGGCCGTCGTAAATACGGAAAGCGCGAATTTCCCGAAAAATCATTTCCACTACGGTGTCGCGGCTAACGCCGGTGCCCCCCATAATCTGTACGCAGCGATCCGCCACCCGATACAGGGCTTCCGACACGGCCACCTTGGCCATGGAACTCTCGACGGTGCCCAGGGAACCCTGATCGAGAACACTGGCACACCAATAGATCATCTGCCGGGACTGTTCGAGATCGATGAGATTGTCGGCGAGCATAAAGCCAACGCCTTCGTGGTCAATAATCAGCTTGCCAAACGCTTCCCGTTTGCAGGCGTAGGCGGTGGCGATTTCGTTGGCTCTGGTGGCAGCGCCAAGCCAGCGCATGCAGTGGGACAAGCGCGCCGGCGACAGTCGCACCTGCGCCAGTTTGAAACCGTCGCCGCTGTGCCCCAGCAACTGGCTTTTGTGAACTCGAAGATTATCAAGAAGCACAACCGCATGGCCGCCCGGCATTGAGGTGTCGATGGTGTCCATAATGCGCTCAATCTTGATGGCCGGGTCGGGCAAGTCCACCAGAAACATACAGGCGCCATCGGCGGAGTTAGCCATGACAATACCGATAGTGGCGCCCTGGGCGCCGGTAATAAAAGCTTTGCGGCCATTGATGACCCAGTAATCGCCGTCAGCGATGGCTGTTGTTTTCATCATGGTGGGATCAGATCCGGCGCCGCCTTCAGCAGCCGGTTCAGTCATAAAAAACGCAGAGCGCGCCGAACCATTAACCAGAGGATCCATGAAACGCTTTTTTTGCTCGTCATTGGCAACTTTGCCAAGCAGATACATATTGCCTTCATCTGGCGCCGCCGTATTACAGGCGATGGGTCCCAGTGGCGACAGACCGGTTTTAATCAAAACCGTTGCCGTTTCCTGCTGATTGAGATGATCACCATCCTTGAGAATATGGGGCGTCAACACACCGGCGGCACGGGCTTTGTCGCGAAGCTCTGTCACCAGTTCATCGGCGGGACCATGGTCGCCACAGCGACTGTCTTTTTCGTAGGGAATCACCACATCGCGGACAAATTTTTCGACCTTGTCAGCAATGCGCTGAGCTCTTAATGAATCCATGGATTAAACCTTTTCAGCAGAAGATTCACTGCACTGGTGAATCTGGTATTTATGGTTAGTGGGTCTAATTTACCACGGGATGGGTCTGGAGGTTGCACCTGTTGTCTGAATTTTCGCTCTAGAATCGGTGACGTTGAGCATGCTAGTGAAGGTTAACGGGACCGCGACACCTGCTATTGAGCAGCGATTTCCGGGCACTTAGCCCTACTGTCACTGGCGCACTGCTGCGATCCTGTCACCGAAACAAGTTTCAAAACGACACAAACAAATAAAATTTGGTTATCATCTTCGTTGAAAGCACCAGCCATCGGGTATTTCAAGCTGGGGGCAATAAAATAAGCGCGCGTTCAACTGATCGCCTGATAGCAGCCTGCAGCGACCAGTGATTGCCTGTTTTCACCCTTTTTTTGAGGATAAATTATGAATGATCCAGTCGTCATTGTCGGCATGGCTCGCACCCCCATGGGCGGCATGCAGGGTTCACTGTCATCCCAGTCCGTCACTGATCTCGGCGCCGCTGCCATTAAGGGCGCACTCAACTCTGCAGGTATTGCCGCCACAAGCGTTGACGAGGTGTTGATGGGCTGCGTACTACCAGCCGGTGCAGGCCAGGCGCCAGCGCGGCAAGCGTCCATTAAGGCGGGCATTTCCGATAGCGTCCCCTGCACCACGGTTAACAAAGTGTGCGGCTCCGGCATGAAAACCATCATGAGCGGCCACGACGCCATTGTCGCCGGCAGCGCGTCGATTGTCGTCGCTGGCGGCATGGAAAGTATGACCAATGCGCCCTACCTGATACCCCAGGGGCGGAGCGGTTACAGATTCGGCCACGCCCAGATTCTTGATCATATGCTCTACGACGGCCTTCAGGATGCCTACAGCGGGGGTTCTATGGGCACTTTTGCCGAACTCTGCGCTGAAAAATTCGGTTTCAGCCGCGAGGATCAGGACAACTTTGCCCTGGAATCTTTAAACCGCGCCAAAGCGGCAATTGCCAACGGC
>JALOAH010000019.1 GCA_023228865.1 Porticoccaceae bacterium
CCGATATTCTTCTTCTTCTTGTCCAGGCATGATGGCGGTTAAATGCCGTACTTTAGCTGAATTTATTGCCACAAACCCCGATTTTTGTTGATTTTTGCCTTTAGGGCATAAGCCGAAATATATTCGAAAAAGTCTTGACGGGTCTTATGTGAACTAATATATTACGTCTTGCAGGTTGCCGGGCTCTGCGCATGACTTGCGCGCAGCTACAGCACTCCAAGCCGTAAGTTAAACCTGTGTTTGGGTGTTAGTGGCTGATTTATATAAATTTATAGGCCTGGTCTAAAGACTACTTAGCAATGGAACCCATTAAATGAAAGCAAATAAAGTTGCAGTCGTTTCTTCGGCGCAAGTCGAACTACGGCCACGTTGGGGAGGAGCCCAGCATATTGATTTGATATCCGCTGTAGTCTCATCGGTATTTAAAGGTATCGGTCTGACTCTGGATGATGTCGATTTCATTATCGATTCTGGCAGTGATGTTCTCGATGGCAGAAGTATCTCCAACTGTGGATTCCTGGGCGCCATGGGCGCTCATCACAAAGAGGAGTCCCGGGTTGAGGAAGATGGTCTGTGGGCGGCAAGCTATGGTGCTGTCAAGATTGCCTCCGGTGCCGCTGATGTGGGCTTGATCATCGCCTACTCCAAGCCTTCGGAATCCAATGTCAACGAGTTTTACTCCACCCAGGTTGAGCCTTTTTATCAGCGTCCGGTGGGTTTTGAACATCTCGCGGCCAGTGGTATTCAGGCGCAGAGATACCTCGCCGATCATGCCCTCAGCAAAGAAGATATGGCCAAGGTGGTTGTCAAGCGTTGGCAGGACGCCGCCAACAACGGCCGCGTTCAGATTGACGCCGTGCCTACCGTTGAGGATGTTCTGGCTTCCGGTGATATTGCCAAGCCGCTGACGCAGCAAATGATGTCTCGCAAGGTGGACGGCGCCGTCGCGCTCTTGCTGGTGAGTGAAGATATTGCCCGCAGAGTCTCCAAAAAGCCTGTTTGGATCACCGGCATGGGTGATTCTATCGATCGCCATGCGTTTTCAAGCAGAGCTTCTGGCACTCTTGAAGCCTGCGAGCGCGCTGCGGCCGCTGCCTATAAAAAGGCTGGCTGGACAGAGGTTAAGCCCTCGGTGGCAGAAGTCAGCGCGTCAAGCGCAGTGACCGAATGTATGGTGCTTGAGGCTCTGGGTCTGGCTGCTAAAGGCAAGGGCGCGAAGTTGGCCGAACAAAATTCTGGTACCGCCATCAATTTGTCCGGTGGTGCGTTGCCTGCGGATCCGATTATGGCAACCGGGCTTGTCAGGTTGAGTGAAGCTTACAGACAGTTGTCTACCCCCGAAATTTACGGGTTGGAATCGCCCACATCAGCCGTGGTGCACGGCGCAGGTGGTGTTGGCATGCAGACGCATTGCGTATTTACGCTGGAGGTATAAGAAATGGGGCGTCATGTTGGAATAGTAGGTGTAGGACAAACTCACCACGCCCGTCGTCGGACGGATGTAAGCCAGGCTGGCCTGGTTCGTGAAGCAGTTAACAGAGCGCTGGCGGATGCCAAGCTGACCATGGATGATATCGACGCGGTTGTGGTTGCCACCGGCCCGGTATTGTTTGCGGCAGTGAATCAGCCTGAAAAATGGGTTGCCGATGCCATTGGTGCACATCTCAAGCCACTGGTGCGTATCACCAGCGGTGGCGGTACGGGTTTTGCCGGCGCTCTCGGCGCCTATTACCAGATTGCCAGCGGTCAGCACGATCGCGTCTTGGTTGTCGCTTACGACAAGCTTTCGGAAGGTGCTTTGCAGTATTCAATCTCCACCCTTTACGACCCGTTCTGGGGTCGCGAATTTGCGGTGGGCATTATGGGTTTCTCTGCGGCCTATTGGCGTGCCCGTATGGATCCGCTCGGTCATACCGAAGAGGCCGCTGCCATGGTGGCGGTGAAAAACCGCAAGCACGCCATGAGCAACCCCTATGCGCACGTTAAAAAAGAAGTCACTGTAGAAGAAGTGATGAGCTCCAAAGAGCTGGCATGGCCCATCAAGCTTCTCGATGTGCCGCCGATTTCCGATGGTGCCGCCGCTGTTGTTCTCTCCTGTGAGTCAAAAGCCAAGGAGTCCACCGACCGTCCCGCCTGGATTACCGGTATGGGTTACTTCTGCGAAGCGGACAATCCCCCCGACCGCAATATGCTGCTCTCCGAGCCTCTGGCTCTGGCGGCGAGAAGGGTCTATCGCGCTGCGGGTATCACCAATCCCCGCCGTCAGTTTGATGTGGTTGAGGTGCAGGAGCCTTACACCTGTTTTGAGCTCAGCTACTACGAAAGTCTCGGCCTCTGTGAGCCAGGCGGCGCTGCCGAATTGGTTGCCTCCGGCGCCACATCTGCCGGTGGTGACATTCCTGTGAATCTGTCCGGCGGCTGTATGGGCGCAAACCCCATCGGTGCTGTCGGCTTGATCCGCTTGATTGAGGCCGCCACCCAGGTGATGGGTAAATCCGAATGTATCCAGGTGCCGAATGCCAAGTGCGCCCTGGCACAGACCGGTGGTGGCTGGGCAAACCTGCGCGGCGTCGCAGTACTTCAGGCTTAAGGGAGACAGATCATGTTAGCAAGACCAGATACTTATGCCATCGACATGGAACCGCTGAAAAGCAGCCTGGCCATGCCCTACACCCTGACCCCAGGGCGTGCGGCTGGCGCATTTCTCGCTGAGGTTGCCAATCGTCGAATTGTTGGTTCGAAATTCAAAAACAGCGGCAAAGTTACCGTACCCGCACAGGACTTTTGCCCGATTTCCGGTGATGCTGAATTCGACCTTATCGAAGCCCCGGCGACAGGAACATTGACCGCTTTCACCGAAACCCAGTTCGGTCTGATCGGTCTGGTGCGCATCGACGGCTCTGATGTGGATTTCCCCCATCAGATACTCGGCGCCCGCTACGACGATCTGAACATCGGTGACCGTGTTGAAGCCGTATGGTCAGACGAGCCAGTGGAAACCAGCATCCTCAATATTGCTGGCTTCAAACTGTCGCCCAATGCCCCTGTGGGTCAAATCAAGCCTCTGGAAAATCCGGCGGAGCAGGTGGAAGTGGTGAAATACGCCATCGATCTCAAATATGAACATGCCTTCGGTCCCTACTACGGCAGAATGTTCGACGAGATCAAAAACAACCGCAGAATTATGGGCGTTCGTGTTCCCGATGGTAGCGAAAGCGCTTACCTGCCGCCACGGGAAACCTGTGACATCACCCATAAGCAAACAGGTACCTGGGTTGAAGTTGCCCACACAGGCACTGTGCGCGCCATGTCCATCATTAACTTCGAGTTTGTTGGTCAGAAGAAAAAACCCCCCTATGTCTATGCGGAAATCAAGCTGGATGGGGCTTCAACACGTTTGATTCATAATGTGTATCTCCCTGACTTTACAATGGAAAAAGCCAAGGCCATGGTCAAGCCTGGCACCAGAGTGCGGGCGGTGTGGTCTGATAAACGCACGGGTTCCATGGACGATATTTCTCATTTTGAAATTATCGATCAGTAGTTTTAACGACCATAAAAAGAAAACATGAAGAGTGCGAGGTGGATTTGATGTTCGAGATTTATACCCTGAAACTGGGTGAGCTTTACCTGCCACATGGCGGCTCAATGCTGCGGGATCCTGTGCATTGCTGGCTTGTCACTGATGGCAAGGTAAGAGTGCTGGTGGACAGCGGTATGCCCGACATCAAAGAAGTTGAGCGCTCTCTCAATGTCAGCGGCTATGGCGGGGGGCATGAGTCCCTCCGCAAAGCCCTTGGCGAAATTGGCCTGACGCCCGACGACATCGACTACATTATCCCGACCCATCTGCATTTTGATCACGCCTGCAATCTGGATTTATTTCCCAATGCCTGCGTCGTTGTGCAACGGGATGAAATACTCCATGCCATCGACTCGGTTCCCAGTCAGAGAATTTATTACCGCCGCGACATTATCAACGAGGTGGTAAACAGAAAACGCCCCAAACAGGTTCACTACATCGACGGCGATCTGCTGCTGATGGAAGGTATTCAGATTCTCAAATTGCCTTCCCATACTGCGGGTATGCAGGTGCCCATTATCACCACGGCGAAGGGCAAGGCTGCACTGGTTTCCGATCTCGGTGACCACTACCGCTACTGGTACCCCGCCGATCCCCGTGCGTCGAAAAAACCCATGCGCTTTATGGCCGGCAGTTTCCTTACCGGCAGTATTCGCAGCGAAGGTGAATTTACCTGGTGCGCGGCGATGCAACGGGTGATGGACAACACTGATATTGTGGTTCCCGCTCACGACTCGCGGATTCCCAAAAAAATGCCCGATGAGTGGTTTGCCATTCCCGAATCGACGGATGGGGATATTGGCGATCATCCGATTCCAGGGCAGGAGTAAAACCAGCAAGGCGAACAATTAGCGGCCTGATCACTGAATATGCCAGTCAATGGCTAACAATCGGCACAGGCGCGAGGTTAAAAATAGTATTTTCTCGCATTGGAATTCTTCAGCGCGATTTCTGGAAACTGACTGCTAGACAGCGGGCAAAACCTCTTTATAAAGAAGGATACAACCATGACCTTTGAAACCTTGATTTACGATCTCCAGGACAGAGTGGCAACCATTACCCTGAATCGCCCTGACGCTCTCAATTCCACCACGGATAAAATGTATCAAGAGCTGTCCGGCCTGCTGCGTGAAATTAATGTCAATAAAGATGTGGGTTGTGTGATCCTCACTGGTGCCGGCAGGGGTTTTTGTGCAGGCGCCGATGTCAAAGCCATGAATCCTGACATGAAATTGCTCGATCGTCGCGCCCGCCATCGCTGGATTCTTCGCGATATTCTCAACCCCTTGGTCAATCTGGAAAAGCCGGTGATTGCCGCTGTTAACGGCGTTGCTGTCGGCGCCGGTTTCAATATTGCCCTGGCGGCGGATTTTATCGTCTCCAGCGACAAAGCGGTTTACAGCCAGATTTTCACCAAGCTGGCACTGGTGCCTGATCTCGGCGGTCTCTATTTGTTGACCCGTGTCGTCGGTCTCAACAAAGCCAAAGAGCTCTGTTTCACCGCCAAGAAAATCACCGCCAGTGAAGCCTACGATATGGGCATCGTCAACCATGTGGTCGAACACGATAAGTTGATAGAAGAAACCATGGCAATGGCAAAACAGATCGCTGCGGGTCCACCAACATCGCTGTCCATGATCAAAAATCTGCTCAACAAGTCACCGGATGCCACCCTGGATCAAATGCTTGAGTATGAAAGCTTTGCGCAAACCCTGGCTTACACAACTCCCGAACACCGCGAGGGCGTGTTGGCGTTCCGCGAGAAGCGCGCACCTGACTTCACTAAAGACGAGGGCTAAACTTTGGACTTTAAATATAGTGCTGAGGAGCAACAGTTCCGCGACGAACTGCGCCAGTGGCTATCGGAAAATTTACCCAAGGGTTGGGGCGAAACTGTTTTCGAACCGGAAGACGAAGACGAGATGTATCTCTCTCGCCTGGAGTGGGAAAAAAAGCTCTATAAAGGCGGCTGGAGTGGTATTGAGTGGCCGAAAAAATACGGTGGTCGCGGCGCTACGCTGATTGAACAGGCAATTTTTGCCGAGGAAATGGCCAGAGCAAAAGCGCCGGAAGGTTTGAATATCATCGGCAGAAACCTGGTGGCCACTACGCTGCTTCATCATGGCACCGAAGAGCAGCGACTCCGTTACCTGCCGAAGATATTGTCTGGCGACGAAGTTTGGTGCCAGGGTTTTTCCGAACCCAATGCCGGTTCTGATCTGGCGTCCGTGCGCTGTAAGGCTGAGCTCAAGGGTGATCATTTTGTCGTCAACGGCCAGAAAATCTGGACCAGCTATGGTCAGTATGCCCAGTGGTGCATTGTGCTGGTGAGAACCAACTCTGAGGTTGCCAAGCATAAAGGCATCAGTTTTCTGCTGGTGGATATGAGAAGCCCCGGCGTCACCCTGCGGCCATTGAAGCAAATTTCTGGCGAGTCCGAGTTTAACGAGACATTTTTCGATAACGTCGAAGTTCCCCTGGAAAACCTGGTGGGCGAGCTCAATGGCGGCTGGAAAATTGCCATGACAACCCTCGCCTACGAGCGCGGTCCCGAAGACGCTCTGGGCCGCCAGATTCGCTTCAAGCAGGAGCTCGACCGCCTGATTCACACATTGTCGCAACTGCAGCGCAACGACAGAGCCATTATCGAAGATCCTGTCGTCAGGCAAAAGGTCGCCAAATCCATTGTCGATCTGGAAGTCATGCGCCTCAACGTGTTGCGCCGTTTCAGCAAGGCCTTGAAGGGCGAACCCAGGGGGCCCGACGCCTCCATGGTCAAGCTCTACTGGAGCCATATCATGCAGAATATGTATGAGATGGCGCTGGAAGTACTCGGCCCCCTGGCCAGCCTGACAGAGGGCGACAGCCTCGCCGCCGCCATGGGTAGATACCAGCTCAGCTACCTGCAGTCACGGGCATTTACCATTTATTCAGGTTCATCGGAGATACAGAGAAATATCATCGCTGAACGTGTCCTCGGCCTTCCCAAGTGAGGTAGACATGGATTTTGATTTTAACGAAGAGCAGTATGTTTTTCAGGAAACCTTCAAAAATTTCCTGTCCGAACAGTACCCGCTGGAAAAGCACATTGCCCTCGTCGACAGCGGTGAGCGCAATGGCGAACTCTGGTCGCAACTGGTGGAGCTGGGTCTGTTTTCCCTGATTGTGCCCGAAGAATTCGGTGGCCTGGGTATGAGTTTTGTCGATATGGCGCTGATTATGGAAGAGCTGGGTAAAAGCCTGGTGCCTCCCCCTGTGACTGAAACTATTATCGCCAGTGATCTGATTGCCCGTTTCGGCACTGATGACCAGAAAAATCATTACTTGCCCGACCTTGCCGAAGGCAAGCTGAAATTTTCCCTTGCCATGCTGGAAGAGAGCGCCGGTTTTCATCCCGCCGATGGCGAAACCACCATTGCGCCCACTGTCGGCGGTTTTGTGGTCAACGGCAAAAAAATTCTCGTGCCCCAGGCGGATGCGGTCGATGCCATTCTGGTGGTCGGCAAAATGGCGGATACGGGCAACCTGGCTGTCGCCATCGTCGCTCCAGGAAGCGAAGGGGTTGCCCTGCGCAAACACAGTGCCCTGGACGACTCTTGTTATTTCCACGAAGTCAGCTTCGATAATGTCAAATTGGCTGGGGAAAAACTCCTTTCCAGCCAGGGTTCGGCTATTGGCGAGCGCCTTTTTGACGTCAGCGCCGCCATCAACGCCACCCAGCTGGTGGGTATCGCCGGGCGCATGCTCGATATCGCCGTCGACTACGCCTGTCAGCGCGAACAGTTTGGTGTGCCCATTGGCTCCTTCCAGGCGATCAAGCACAAATGCGCCAATATTGCTGTCGATGTGGATGGTGGCCGTTCTGCTGCCTATTACGCCATGTGGACCATTGCCGAAGATGCCCCGGATCGCGCCAAAGCGGTCTCTGTGGCCAAATCGTTCTGCGGCGAAGCCGCCAGGCTCGCCAATAATGACGGCATTCAGATTCACGGTGGCATGGGTTTTACCTGGGAGCTGGGGTTGCATCACTATCTGCGCCGCACCAAGGTGCTCGAATACAGTGCTGGCGATGTCGCTTACCACCGCGAGCGCGTTATGGCGGAAACCCTCGCAGAATTGAGCCTTTAATTGAGATGAAAGCGGCAATTTTGACAAAATTCGGCAGCCCGGAGGTGTTTGCTTTGGGGGAGGTGCCAAGACCCGAAGCGCAGGCTGATCAGATGCTGATCAAGGTCGCCGCCAGCGGTGTCTGTGGCCACGATCTGCTCAACAGAGCCGGTCATTTTCCCCACACCAAAACCCCGTCGGTGATGGGGCACGAAATTGCCGGTATCGTCGAAGAAACGGGTTCTTTGGTCACCCAATTTAAAAAAGGTGATCGAGTGACGGTGATTCAGCGCCTGCCCTGCGGCACCTGCTATCTGTGCCGGGCGGGGAAAGAAAATGTCTGTGGTTCTGGCGCTGGTTTTTACGGTGAAGATATTTCCGGCGGCTACGGCGATTATGTGATTGCCTCCGAGGCCAACGCGGTTTTGGTGCCCGATACTATTCCCCTGGAAGTGGCAGCAGTGCTCAGCTGCGCTCTGGGCACCGGCTACCACGCCCTTGGCCGCGCGCAATTGAAACTGGGCAATTCGGTGTTGATCACCGGCGCCAGTGGCGGTGTCGGTATTCATACGGTGATGCTGGCGCGACTGATGGGCTTGAAGGTTTTTGCCGTGTCCTCGTCTGCAGCGAAGGCCGAGCGTTTGTATAAAGCCGGCGCCGACGAAGTCATTGTTGCCGAAGATCTCAATTTCCATGAGCAGGTGAAGGCGCTCACTGGCATTGGTGTGGATGCGGTGATCGAAATTGCCGGTCAGCCCACCTTTAAGTCCAGTGTTCGCTGTCTGAAAGCCGGTGGCCGCATGGTGCTGGTGGGCAATGTTGAACCGGGGGCGGTGGCGTTGAATCCGGCGCTGGCGATACTCAAGGAAATCGAATTTATTGGCAGTGGTCATGCCACTCTGACTGATCTTAAAACCGTCATCGAACTAGTTTCAGAGGGAAAAATTGTCCCCGAAATTGCTGCCCAGCTGCCACGGGATTCCGTGTGCGAAGCCCATCGCATGATGGAAAGCAAGCAGTGCGTCGGACGGGTTGTTTTAGTCAATAAATAATTAGTGTTAACAGGCCCTAGGGTCAACGTATTTTTATCAGGAGAAAATAATGCAAATCAGCTCTTTGATTCGTCGAGCTGCACTTCAGTATGGCGATGCCCCCTGCCTTACAGAAGGGGACAGAACCCTCAGCTTTCGCGATTTTGATCTCGCCACCGACAGACTGGCCAATGCGCTGGTTGCTCTGGGTCTCAATGCGGGCGAACGAGTCGCCATCGTTTTGCCCAATTCCACCGATACTCTGATTGCCTACTATGCAGTTGCCAAGGCAGGGTTGGTGCGGGTTCAGCTGAATATCCGCGAAACCCTCGACAGCCATCTCTATAAAATTGAAGACAGTGGCGCCCGCTGCGTGATTCACGCCGATGTTGAAGGTGTTGAAGGGGAGATTCTTGTCAACTGGAAGCAACTGCTCGATATGATTGCCAACGGCGAGCAAAAGCCCTGTGCCATTGACCGCGAGCTGGATGCGCCCCTGCGCCTTGCCTATACCGGTGGCACCACCGGCAAACCCAAGGGCGTCACCCTGACCACGAGGGGCGAACTGGTTGAGGTTACGTCATTTTTGACCGACCTGCTCCCCGGTTTGCAAACCGGCGACACTTTCCTGCACGGCGCTCCCATCGCCCATGCGTCCGGCGCCTTCTTTTTGCCGGCACTGGTGCGCGGCGTTCACTCCATGGTGATGACCAAGTTTGATCCCGCCGAATTTCTCACCCTGGCGGAACAAACCCAGGCCAAGTACACCTTCCTGGTGCCCACCATGATCGCCATGATTCTGGAACAGGAAAACGTCAATACCGCCAAGGTTTATTTCAAGCGCATTGCCTATGGCGCATCTTCCATCGCCCCCGCCCTGATGAAACGCGCCGAAGACCGCTTTGGCCGTATTTTTGTCCAGTGCTATGGTCAGGCGGAAAGCCCCATGGTGATTACCTGCCTGCAACCGGAAGACCACGACCGCATTGGTTCCTGTGGCCGTCCTTTTACCGTTGCCGATGTCGCCATTTTCGATGAAAACGACAATCCCTTGCCCCCCGGCGAGACCGGCGAAATTGTGGTTCGCGGCCCCCAATTGATGGCCTATTACTGGCAAAAACCGGATAAAACCGCCGAAGCCTTTCGCAGCGGCTGGTTGCACACCGGCGATATTGGCATGATGGACGAGGACGGCTTTTTCTACATTGTCGACCGCAAAAACGACATGCTGGTTTCCGGTGGCTACAATGTTTATCCCCGCGAAGTGGAGGATGTTCTCCTCGAATTTCCCGGCGTTGTCGAAGCCGCTGTGGTCGGCCTTCCCGACGAACATTGGGGGGATCGGGTTGTCGCCGTTGTCGCCGGCAAGGATAACCTCAATGCCGATGAGCTGCTGGCCTTTGCCAGGGAAAAACTCGCCGGTTACAAACGTCCCAAAGCCATTGAAATCTGGCCGGAACTGCCGAAAAGCGGCGCCAATAAAATTCTCCGCCGCTCCGTGAGAGATACCCTGATTAAACAAAGCACTGAAACCACCCATTAAACACCGGCAGGCTCCCGGGAGCCTGTTCGCTACTGATATTCCAGAGGGGATGTACACATGGCCATTAAAGCTGATGAAATCGCAAAAATCGTTGAACTCTTTTACGAGTCCAAGTGGAAAGAAATGCATATTGAAGTTGCCGGTATGCAATTGTTTCTGTCCACAGATCCCAATGCCAGATTGACCAATAACGCTATGGTGACTACAGCAGCCGCGTCCAGCGTGATGCAGCCTGTGGATTCCTCTGCAGTGCCTGCTCCCCAGACATCCACACCTGCGCCCGCCGCAGCGGAAAAACCCGCTGCTCCCGAGCAGGTTTCCGCCAACTGGGAAGCCATTACTGCGCCCAATCTCGGTACTTTTTACCGCTCGCCCAAGCCCGGTGCTGCCCCCTATGTGGAAATTGGCCAAAGCGTCACCATCGACACCGAAATCTGTCTGATCGAGGTGATGAAACTGTTCACCTCCCTCAAAGCTGGCGCCAATGGCGTTATTCGCCAGATCTGTGTTGCCGATGGCGATATGGTTGAAGCCGGACAGCCACTGTTTTACATCGAGAGGGTGTAGCCCGTGGCTATCAAACGCCTTTTTGTCGCTAACCGTGGCGAGATTGCGGTGCGCATTATTCGCACGGCAAAAAAACTGGGTATTGAAACCGTGATAGGCGTGTCCCAGGGGGATATAGGAACCCTGGCCGCCGAGATGGCGGATCGCGCTGTGGTGATTGGTCCTGCGGCCTCTGCAAAAAGCTATCTTGACGTCAATCTGGTGGTTCACGCCGCCAAGGCTACGGGTTGTGACGCCCTCCATCCGGGCTATGGCTTTCTCTCCGAAAAACCCGAGCTCTGCCGTCTCTGCGAAAAAGAGGGTCTGATTTTTGTCGGTCCCAGAGCCGAGAGTATTGAAACCCTGGGGGACAAGCTCGCCGCCCGCGCCCTGGCCATTGAATCCGGTGTCAAGACTGTTCCCGGTACCGACCATATTGCTAATGTGGAAGACGCCAAGGTGGCGGCGGACAAACTGGGTTATCCCGTGGTGATGAAAGCCTCTGCGGGGGGCGGTGGTCGCGGCATGTTCAAGGCCAATAGCGCCGCTGAACTCAAAGCTTCTTTTGAAAAAGCTTCACGGGAAGCGGAAACTGCCTTTGGCGATAACCGTCTTTACATCGAACGCTTTGTCGAACGCGCCCGCCATGTGGAGGTTCAGATTGTCGGCGACGGTGAGGGCAATGTAGTTCACTTCGGTGAGCGCGACTGCACGGTGCAGCGCCGCTATCAAAAATTGATTGAAGAGGCGCCGGCCACAGCGGTTCCCGACGACGTCAGAAAAAGACTGCACGCGGCGGCCATTCAGTTGACCTCCCACGCCAAGTACCGCAATGCAGGTACTGTCGAATTTCTCTACGATGTCGACCGGGTGGATTTTTACTTTATTGAAGTCAACTCCCGCATTCAGGTGGAGCATCCCGTCAGTGAGGAAATCAGCGGCGAAGACCTGATTGCCTTTCAGTTGCGTGTCGCCGCCGGTGAGGGTCTGGGTATTACTCAGGATCAGATCAAGCTCTCCGGCCACGCCATTGAGTGCCGCATCAATGCCGAAGACCCCTACAACCAGTTTCTGCCCTCTCCGGGGCGCATCAAAGGCTGGCAACCGCCAACGGGAGAGGGGGTGCGTCTCGATACCCACGCCCGCGAAAATTATCTGGTGCCGCCCTTTTACGATTCCATGATCGGCAAGCTGATTGTCTGGGGTAAGGATCGGGATCAGGCCATTGAGCGTATGCTCAAAGCCATTGCCGAATTCCGCCTCGACGGCCTCAAAACAACATTGCCGTTGTCGGCTTACATCATCAATACCCAGGATTTTCGGGATAACCACATTACAACGCGCTGGCTCGAAGACAAAGGTCTGCCCGCGTTTGAAACCACTCTGGAGTAAGTTATATGGCACATATTGATTTCCTCGATGAAACCATGAGGGACGGCCAGCAAAGCCTTTGGGGTCTGCGCATGCAGGCAGGTATGGCGCTGCCCGTGTCACCGTTGATCGACAAAACCGGTTTTTCCACCATTGATTTGACTGGCGGCGGCATGCTCGATGTGCTCACCCGCTACTGTCAGGAAAATTATTGGGAAGGCCTGGATTTGCTGGTGGAATCCATGCCCAATACGCCCCTGCGGGCAGGTTTGCGCGCCAATGCCAATGTCACCTTTGGCATCACGCCCCATGCCCTGATGGATCTGTGGGTGCAGCGTCTCTGCGCCCACGGCATCAGATCGTTCTGGATTTACGATGTTCTCTTTAACAACGACAAAACTTTGCGTTTGGCCAAAGTGGCGAAAGAAGCTAACGGTGCCCATGTCGCGGCGGCGGTCATGTTTGCCCTGTCGCCAGTGCATACCCCGGAATATTTCGCCAAACAGGTGGACGAGCTCAGCGCTTCACCCTATGTGGATTCCATTCTCCTTTACGATACTGCCGGTGTGCTCGACAAGCCGCTGCTGGAGAAACTGGTGCCGGCCATTGTCGCCAATGCCCGCGGTAAAAAAATCGAGTTCCACTCCAATAACCTTCTCGGTATTTCCGCCAAGGCCTATCTGGATGCGGTTGAATTGGGTGTTTCTGTATTGCACACCGCAAGCCGTCCCATGGCCAATGGTCCCTCGGTGCCATCCACTGAAATTATGACCAAAAATATCGAACTCAAAGGCCATAGCCACAGCCTCGACAAATCCCTGTTCAAGCCTGTTGCCGACCATTTTGAAGCGGTGGGCAAAGCCAAGGGCTTTCTGGTCAACCAGTACGCAGAATACGATGTGTTCTCCATTGAGCATCAGATTCCTGGCGGCATGATGGGCACCTTCAAAGCGCAACTCGCCCAGCATAATATGATGGATCGCCTCGACGACGTCCTCGATGAAGTTGCCACCGTGCGCCGTGAACTCGGTTATCCCGGTATGGCGACCCCTTTCAGCCAGTTGGTGGGTATTCAGGCAGTGCTCAATGTGGTTACCGGCAAACGCTATGGCACCATTCCCGATGAGGTGGTGCAGTACGCTGCCGGTTACTACGGCAAAACGGTGGCGCCTATCGAAGCGGATATTCTCGACAAAATCATGTCTTCCGCCCGCGCCAAGGATGTTCTCGACAACCCGCCGGAAGAGCCCAGTCTCGAAGATCTGGAGAAAAAATACGGCACCACAGATCCCGATGAACTCATCTATCGCGCCTTTTTGCCCCAGCCGGATATCGACAAAATGCGCGCCGCAGGCCCTGTGAAAAGAACCTTTTCGTTTATGTCGACCCCGGAGCTGGAACAGGCCACCAAGCTGCTGAAAATGGCGAATCACAACATCATTGAAGTGAAATCCTCCGCCATGAACATGACCCTGAAGCGCTGATTTCATGGCCAGAGAAGCGGTTATTCTGTCGACAGCGCGCACTCCCATAGGCAAAGCCTATAGGGGAGCCTTTAACGACACCCAGGCTCAGGCGCTGGGCAGTCATGTCATCAACGCCGCTTTGGAAAGAGCGGCTGTTGAAGGCGGGCTTATTGAGGATGTGGTGTTTGGTGCTGCCATGCAGGTGGGCACCACCAGCAACAATATTGCCCGTCAGTCGGCGCTAAAAGCCGGTTTGCCGGTTTCGGTTTCTGGCATGGCGGTGGATCGCGCCTGTTCGTCGGGATTGATGGCCATTTCCATCGCCGCCAAACAGATTATTGTCGATGGCATGGTCGCCACCATCGGCGGCGGTGTCGAGTCCATTTCCCTGGCGCGCCACGACTACGTCAACGCGTCGAGAATTCGCGATCCCCAATTGGCGGAGCGTTTTCCCGATGTCTACATATCGATGCTTGAAACCGCCGAAATTGTTGCCGAGCGCTACGGGGTCAGCCGCCAGGCACAAGATTTATTCGCCCTCGAATCCCAGCAGCGCACGGCAAATGCCCAGGCAAACGGAATTTTCGCCGCTGAAATTGTTCCCCTCACCACGGTGATGATGAAAAAAAACAAAGAGACCGGCGAAAGCTATTCGGAAGAAGTCAGGCTGGAGCGGGATGAGTGCAATCGCCCCAACACTACACTGCAAAGTCTTCAGGGGCTCGAACCTGTATTTGACAACGGCCTGAAAATTTCCAAGGGCAAATACGTTACCGCAGGCAATGCCTCCCAACTGTCTGACGGTGCATCGGCCATGGTGTTGATGGACGCCAGGGAAGCGGAAAAGCGCAATTTGTCGCCCTTGGGAGCGATTAAAGGCATCGCTGTCGCCGGTTCCGAACCCGACGAAATGGGTATAGGCCCTGTTTTTGCAGTGCCTAAACTGCTCAAACAGTATGGCCTGCGCATGGACGATATCGATTTGTGGGAGCTCAACGAAGCCTTTGCCAGTCAGGCTGTCTATTGCCGCGACAAACTGGGTATTCCCCAGGAAAGACTCAACGTCAACGGCGGCGCCATTGCCATTGGTCACCCCTACGGCATGTCCGGCGCGCGCATGGCTGGGCATGTACTGCTGGAAGGCAAGCGCCGCGGCGCCAGATACGCTGTTGTCACCATGTGTATCGGCGGTGGCATGGGCGCAGCGGGGCTTTTCGAAATTTACTGATCTGCAGTTAATTTCTTTCGTTTGGCAACAGATCCCCACTATTTTTCAGCCTCGCTGTGAATAAAGACTAACTGCAAATTTAAAAGAGACTGACATGAAAATTAATGATGTAACCACCTATCAACTTAATGACCATATTGCGGTTGTCAGCCTTAATTCCCCGCCGGTAAATGCCATTTCCGCTGAAGTTCGCGCGGGTATTTGCGCTGCCTTTGGCAAAGCTTTTGACGATAACGCCGCCAAAGCCATTGTGCTGATTTGCGAAGGCAGAACCTTTTTTTCCGGGGCGGATATCAAAGAGTTTGGCAAACCCCAGGCTGAACCCACATTGCCCGATGTTCTTGACATCATCGAAAATTCCCCCAAACCTGTGATTGCCGCCATTCATGGCAGTGCCCTGGGGGGCGGTCTCGAAGTTGCCCTCGTTGCCCATTACCGCGTGGCCGTGCCCTCGGCAAAATGTGGCCTGCCCGAAGTTAATCTCGGTTTGATTCCCGGCGCCGGTGGCACCCAGCGCCTGCCGCGGATTGTGGGTGTCGAAAAAGCCCTGGAGATGATTACCTCAGGTAAACCCATATCTGCCACTGCGGCCAATAAAGCGGGATTGATTGATGCCCTGGTGGGGGAGGGCAAATTGCTTGAAGAGGCTCTCGCTTATGCCAAGGCTGTTGTCGACGCAGGCAAACCGCTCAAGCGCGTTCGCGATCTGGATGAAAAAATTATTGCTGCTCGCGCTAACCCGCAAATTTTTACCGATTTCCGCAAAGCCAATGCCAAAAAATTTCGCGGCTTTGACGCCCCTGAAGCCGCTATCAAAGCCGTGGACGCTGCGGTCAATCTGCCCTTTGATGAAAGTATCAAACGGGAACGGGAAATGTTTCTGGCGCTGAGGGAAGGCTTTCAGTCCGCAGCCCAGCGCCATGTTTTCTTTGCCGAACGTCAGGCGGCAAAAGTGGACGATATCGATAAAGACACGCCTGTGGCCGAGATCAAAAAAGTCGGCGTTATCGGTGCTGGCACCATGGGTGGTGGCATTGCCATGAATTTTCTCAGTGCCGGTTTGCCGGTCGTGTTGATTGAAACCAAACAGGAAGCTCTGGATAGGGGGCTGGGGAATATTGAGAAAAATTATCAGGGATCAGTGAAGGCCGGACGTATCAGTCAGGAAGCCTGTGACCGTTGTATGGGTTTGCTCAATCCCAGCCTGGATATGGCGGATCTCGCTGATTGCGACCTGATTATTGAAGCTGTCTTTGAACAGATGGATATTAAAAAAGAGGTCTTTGCCAAACTCGACAAAGTAGCCAAAGCCGGCGCCATTCTCGCCAGTAATACCTCTTATCTGGATCTTGACGAAATTGCCGCTGCCACCACCAGGCCGGAAGCGGTTATCGGTCTGCACTTTTTCTCACCCGCCAATATCATGAAGTTGCTGGAAATTGTACGCGGCGAAAAAACCTCAAAAACAGCAGTGGCGACTGCACTGAATGTCGCTAAAACCATCGGCAAGATTGGTGTGGTTGTCGGTGTGTGTTTCGGCTTTGTCGGCAACCGCATACTGGCGCAGCGCCAGCGGGAAGCGGAGAAATTGATTCTCGAAGGTGCCATGCCCTGGGATGTTGACAGGGTTCTCTACGACTTCGGTTTTGCCATGGGACCCTTCGCCATGCGCGACCTTGCCGGTCTTGATATCGGTTGGGATAAAACCAAAAGCAATTCTTCTAGCGTGCGGGAAATTCTCAACGAAATGGGTCGTTTTGGCCAAAAAGCCAAGGCGGGATTTTACGACTATGACGACAACAGAAAATCCACGCCTTCGCCATTGGTAGAGAAGGTTATTCTCGATTTTTGTCAAAAGCACGGCATCCAACGTCGTCAGGTAAGTGATGAAGAAATTCTTCAGCGCTGCCTTTATGTGATGGTCAACGAGGGCGCCAATATTCTGATGGAAGGCAAAGCTTCCCGCGCGTCGGATATCGATATTATCTGGATTACCGGTTATGGCTGGCCAAAATATACCGGCGGTCCCATGTTCTGGGCAGAGCACGAAGGGCTGGAAAAAATTCTCAACGACCTGAAAAAACTCCATGGGGAGTTGGGAGACGATTTTAAACCCTCACCCTTACTGGAAAAACTTGTGGCGGAAGGCAAGGGCTTCAAAGATATTTAGACGTTTTAAAAAACAGACAAAAAAGCCGTCAAGTCAAAAATAGTGAGGATTGATTATGCGTAGAGCCGCCATTGTTTCACCTGTACGCACTGCGGTGGGAAAATTTCTCGGCACGCTGAGCTCATTTCAGGCGGGGGATCTCGCCGCCATTGTTCTTAGGGAATTAGTAGCGCGCACAAAGATTGATCCCGAAAGAATCGATGACGTCGTATTTGCCCAGGGTTATCCCAGCGGTGAGGCTCCCTGCGTTGCCCGCTGGGCGGCGCTGGCTGCGGATTTGCCGTTGTCGGTGCCCGGTTATCAGCTCGATCGTCGCTGCGGCAGCGGTTTGCAGGCCGTTATTGATGCCGCCATGATGATTCAAACCGGCGTCGCCGATGTGGTTGTTGCCGGTGGCGTCGACAGCATGAGCAATGTGGAGTTTTATACCACCGATATGCGCAACGGCTCCCGCCTTGGTTCTGTTACCCTTCACGATCGCCTCGTTCGCGGCCGCATGATGTCGCAACCGGTGTCCCGTTGTGGCCATATTTCCGGAATGATCGAGACGGCGGAAAACCTCGCCAAAGACTATGGCATCAGCAGAGAGCAGTGCGACGAATATGCGGTGATGAGCCACCAGCGCGCCACCGCTGCCTGGGCGGCGGGAAAATTTGCCGATGAAATTGTTCCGGTAACCATTCCGCAAAGAAAAGGCGATCCCCTGATTTTTGCCAAAGACGAAGGTTACAGGGACGACGCCACAATGGAAAATCTTGCCAAACTCCGCCCCATAGAGGGCGGGGTGGTGACACCGGGCAATGCCAGCCAGCAAAACGACGCGGCAGCGGCCTGTTTGATTGTCGCTGAAGACAAACTCGAAGAATTGTCTCTGGAACCCATGGGCTATTTTGTCAGTTGGGCTGCTGCGGGTTGTGATCCGTCGCGCATGGGCATAGGGCCTGTCCCCGCCGTAAAGCGCCTCTTTGAGCGCACCGGCATGGGCTGGGATCAAATGGATTTGGTGGAACTCAACGAAGCCTTTGCGTCTCAGGTACTGGCTGTTTTAAAAGGGTGGAACTGGGATGACCGTGAACGCCTCAATGTCAACGGTTCCGGCATTTCCCTCGGCCATCCCATAGGGGCAACCGGTGTCAGAATTCTCACCTCAATGATGCACGAATTGCAGCGCAGGCAGGGCAAATATGCTCTGGAAACCATGTGCATAGGTGGCGGTCAGGGCATTGCCGCAATTTTTGAAGCCGCTTTGTAAGTGATGCACTATTTTTTCAATCAATAATAAATAGCCAGGGTAGAGCGGATGAATAGATTGTCGGGAAAGGTCGCCATTATTACCGGTGGCGCTCAGGGCATGGGCGAATCCCACGCTCGCATGTTTGTTGCCCAGGGCGCCAAGGTGGTTATCACTGACATCAATAAAGAAAGGGGCGAGGCGCTGGCGGCGGAGCTTGGCGACAGTGCTATCTTCCTGTCTCAGGATGTTGCCAGTGAAGAGGATTGGCAATTCGTCGTCAGCCGGGCGGAGGCGCATTTTGGTCTGGTCAATGCTCTGGTGAATAATGCCGGTGTCTTGGGGCCAGGTGCAGCACTCACCGATTTCAAGAAAAAAGATTTTGAAAATGTTTGTGCCATCAATCAGACGGGCGTCTTCCTCGGCATGCAGGCGGTGATTCCGGCAATGATCAAGGCGGGCGGTGGCGCCATTATTAATATTTCCTCAATCGCCGGTATTGTCGCCATCTACGGTTCGCCCAATATCGCCTATAACGCCAGTAAATTTGCTGTCAGGGGTCTTACCAAGCAGGCTGCAGTGGAATATGGCCGCCATAATATCAGGGTAAACTCCGTGCATCCCGGCTTTGTCAAAACGCCGATGATGGCCGCAGCCTTAAGCGACGACGGCAGGGAAGCCTCTAAGCTGGTACCCTTAAACCGGCTGGCTGAACCCGCTGATATTTCCAATCTTGTTGTTTTTCTCGCTTCCGATGAATCCGCTTACATTACCGGTGCCGAGCATGTTATTGATGGCGGGGTAACAGCGGTATAGGCAGCGCTCGTGCGGTGAAGCCGTTTTATAAACAGGTTTTAGTTATGGACAAGTCAAATAAAGATAATCAGGATCAGAGCAATTTTTCACCTGGCTGGGGGCATAAATCCGGTTTCCTGTCACTGGGGTCGGGCGCACCTATTGACAGTGGTGACAACCTCGCGATTGCCGACAGGTTTTTAATCACGGAAAGGGTCGCCAGATACTGCTGGGCTTATGACGAAAGACAAAGCCAGCATCTGGAAGACTGCTTTACCCCGAACGCCATCTGGGAGGGGACGGTCACTGGCGATGTCCAGATTGGTCCTTTTGTGGGGCGCGACACTATTATCGACTGGTTAACGGAATTTTGGCCTTACCAGCATGACCAGCGGCGTCATATGGTGTTAAATACGGTTGTAGAAAAACAGGCTAAAGACAGCGCGCAAACCCTCAGCTATCTTCTGCTTATGTCTGCAGACAGCAATAGAGTTCAGCTGGAGACAACGGGTTTTTATCATTTATCCCTGGCCAAAATGGATTCAGAGTGGAGAATCAGCCATTTTCGCGCCGGGTTTGACTATCCTTTTTGGCCTGGGAAATTATCCCAGTTGAGTGAGAAAGGCAAAAAACGCCACGGGATTTCAGGGCAGGGTTCGGTATAGAGCAAAAGCATTGTCATTTTGTTATACCTTGATATAATCAAAAAATAATTCGTTACTGAACATAATATGAACGCCATCGCTATAAACAATGAAATGTCTCATGCCAACAGAGTTGTGGCAGCGCTGATAACCAATCAGGGTAAGCTGGCGCTGTTCAAGCGCAGCGCGAAAGTGACCTGCGACAATGGTATGTGGCACTGTATAACCGGGTTTATTGATCAGGGCAGGGAACCGCAGGATCAGGTGATTGAAGAGATTTGGCAAGAAGCCAATATTCACCAGGATAAGCTGGAATTTAAAAAATCAAAGACCATCAACGAATATGATGCCTGGGGCAATCAATGGGAAATCCACGCTTTCCTTTTTGAAAGTCAGACAGCTAATGTGGAACTAAACTGGGAAAATGACAGTGCCGCCTGGATATTTAGCCATGAACTCTCCCGCTTTAAAACAGTGAAGTGGCTGAAAAATATCCTCGACGTTTTTAATGACGATATCAAGGTTTTTTCTGGGATTGTCACGGAGTAGTGGGTTTTAACGGCTTTAGACAGTGCCTCAGGGCTCCGCAGAAATTTTCTTTTTACTTTTTTCATAGAGCGCCAGCAAGGCATTCTGGTCTTCAGGTTTGATAAAGCTCAAAACAGTGATCACTGTTCCACAGACCACGTGGGCTTTGAACTCCTCGTCAGACATATCGAAGTTGATCCACATCTCCATTAGGCCGGTGAAATGAGCCATGAGGGCGTAAGCCACTATATTGATATTATCCTCTTTAAGGCAACTGTTTCCCGGTATGGATTCGGCAGCCATTTTCCAGTAGGAAAACGTTCGCTTCATAAATGCGGGGCGATGTTCTGCGTGGGTGACACCCAGCAGTACTTGATAAAGAGGGCGAAGAAATACGGCATCTTTAATAAAAATGTCTGCAGCAGTTTCTGAAGCTTCAATAACATGGAAAAGAGGATTCTTTTTTTTGAAACTGAAGCCTTCTTCAAAAAAACGATCGAGATTTTTTAATAAAAGAGAATAAAGAATTGCTTCTTTAGAGCCAAAAAGATTAAACGGCGTTGCTGGGCTAACTTCTGATTCCGCCGCCAATCGCCGTACCGAAAAGTTGGTGTTTCCTGTTTCCCTGATCAAGCGCTCTGCCGTATCGATGATTCGATTTTGGCGCTCAAGTGTTTGTTTTTCTCGTAATTTCATGGTGTTACGTTCGTCCTGTCGTTAATGGGCTGCATCAATTCCGTGGTTTTTGCTGGGTTACTATATAAAAGTGGCGCTTATTTTAACCAGTATAAAGTCAAAAGCCATATCTAAGAACAGGATCCTTGCGACGATTTTTTATTTTTCCAACCCTGTAGGTATTGCCAAATAGGTATATCGTGGTATATTGATATTGCTTGGTATTATTAAAGCGAACTCTAAAAAATAAAAAACTGAGGTTTTTTTATCAATGATCCAATCCGGTAAACTCAATCTCCATTAACCAAGTATTGTGCCTGTTCGAGTATGCCTCTGAATGGGTGCTGTGCTTTTTGAAAAAATCAAATCCTACACACAGGGGAAAAATAATGGAAAATACAGTGTCATCACTCCTAAATCCTAATGCTTCGGCCAGAAAATTTCAGCGTCTTTGTCTGGCAGCTGCAGTGTCTTCTACAGGTATTTTCGTTGCCGCGCCAGCGGCAGCGTTTAGCCTGGAAGAAGTTGTTGTAACTGCTCAAAAACGCCAGGAAAGTGCCCAGGAAGTGGGTATGTCCATTACTGCGTTATCCGGTGATTCTTTGCTGGAAAAGTCTGTAATCGCTACCAGTGATCTCGGTAAAGTGGTACCGGGTTTTGTGTACACCCAGGCGCCCAGAGGCACACCTATCTATACGTTGCGGGGAATTGGCTTCGACGACAACTCGCTGGCGTCTGCGCCCACGGTGTCTACCTATATGGATGAGGTGGCAATGCCTTACCCGGTCATGTCCAGGCACACCACGTTTGATCTCGAAAGGGTGGAGGTTCTCAAAGGCCCCCAGGGCATTCTCTTCGGTCAAAATTCTACCGGCGGCGCCATTAACTTTATTGCCGCAAAACCAACAGAAGAATTTTCTGCCGGTGTCGATGTGAGTTATGGGCGCTTCAATACCTCTGATGTTCGTGGTTATGTTAGCGGCGCTCTCAGCGATACTTTTCGCGTTCGCCTGAGTGGTATGAAAATTGACTCCGATGAGTGGCAGAAAAGCTATACCAGGGATGATGAACTGGGTGAACAGGATATTTTTGCCGGTCGTTTTATCGCCGAGTGGGAACCCACTGAGGATCTGCTGGTGACCTTGAACCTCCATGGCTGGACTGACAAGTCAGACACCCAGGCGGCGCAACTTTTAGAGGTTAAACCCTCGTTGGATGGCTTTACCTATCCTGAGTATGACGCGTATCCACGTTCCCCCGATGATGCGCGGGCTGCTGACTGGGACGCCAATCCCCCCCTTCCTTTTGTGCGCGATGATGAGTTAATGCAGTCTTCCGTTCGAGTTGACTATAACCTCGCCGAGGATATTACCCTAACCTCGATAACATCCTATGCAAGCTACGAACAAAATTTTGTTCAGGATACGGACGGTTCCGACTTGCAGAATTTTTCCCTGAGAAATATCGGTGAAATTGATTCTTTCTCCCAGGAACTGCGTCTTACCGGAACTTCCGATAGCTTGGAATGGATCGTCGGGGCAAATTATACGGAGGACGAATCCGCTGATAAAACTGAGTATTACTACCAGAAAAACTCGGTTAACCAAGGCTTTCTGGGTATTTTTCAATCCTATTCAACCGCTGATCAGGACGTTAAAAATTATGCGGCCTTTGCAAACCTTGCCTGGTCGTTTTCCGACAATCTAACCCTAAATCTTGGCACACGATATACCAAAGATGAAAGAGATTACGAAGGCTGTACCGGTGATCTTGGCGATGGTTCCTCAGCCTTTGCCTTTAACACCATTCTGGATTTGATTTTCCCAGATCTGGCTCCCCACACGATTCAACCCGGTGGTTGCACCACATCAGATAACGGTATTCCCGGTCTGGTTAATAGATCCCTGGATGAAGATAATGTCAGCTGGCGCGTGGGTCTCGATTGGCAGGTAACTCCTGATTTTCTTACCTATGCCAATATCAGCAAAGGCTATAAATCCGGCAGTATTCCTGCGGTCAACACCGCATCTGCATTCCAGATACAGCCAGTGGTTCAGGAGTCGGTTCTCGCCTATGAACTTGGTTTCAAGTCCGATTTGATGGAGAGTCGCGCTCAACTTAATGCCGCTGCCTTTTATTATGACTATAGCGACAAACAGCTTCGCGGCCGCATACTGGATCCCTTTGGCATATTCGGTATTCTTGAGACCCTGCTGAATATTCCTGAATCCGAGGTTTACGGTGTTGAAGTGGATGCGAAAATAACACCTGTGGAAGGTTTGTTGCTCGGTGTTGCGGCTTCTTATGTTGAGACAGAAGTTACCAGCGATTTTTTTGCCTACGATCCTGTGGGTAACGAGTTCAATTACAAAGGGCAGAGCTTTCCCCATACGCCGGAGCTCCACATAACGGCAACGGCCAACTATGAGTTTGGTATTTCACAAACCCTGAACGGTTTTATTGGCGCCGATGTTCTTTATCAGGATGAAACCACAGGCTTATTTAATGACCCAGCGCTTGTCGGCAGCACGGTGGCATCGCCAACCCTGAGGCCGGGTCAGATGGTTGATCCAGACACGTTCAAAGTGGATTCCTACGCCACCGTGGATGCCCGTTTTGGTGTCGAAGCCGCGGATGGCAGCTGGAAGGCCTGGATTTGGGGTAGAAACATCACTGATAAATACTATTGGAATAATTCCACCCAGTCATTGGACAACCTTTACCGTCTAGCGTCAATGCCAAGAACCTACGGCGCCGCAGTTTCTTATCGATTCTAGAAACGGTGGATTCTATGCTGTAATAACGAGTAGTAGCGTTTGAGCATAACGAGGTTGTTGTCATGAAGTATTGGCTTTTACTCTGTGTTTTTTTTGCCATTTTTCCACTCATGGCTGAAGAGAATGAGAGCGCCAATCAGCCTGATGCCCAGGCCGCTCCTGAAGGCCGTTTTTCTACGGTTGAGGGAAACCGTTCCGCCTCCCACCCGGGGGCGGAGCTGTTTCAAACCCAGTGCGCGAGCTGTCATTTGCGGGGAGTTTCCCACGCGCCCCACAAAAATATGCTGGAGTTATTGTCTCCGGAATCTATTATTGCAACGCTGACGTCCGGCTCAATGAAAGAGCAGGGCGCAGGATTGGATGCCACGCAAAAAAGCGAGCTTGCGGAATATCTCTCTAATACAAGCGTCGACGCTGACAAGATTCCTGAAACTGTCTGTGGTGCTGAAATATCATTCTTTGATTTTGATGATTTCCCGGGGTGGACAGGTTGGGGAATTGATCACAGTAATTCGCGAACCATTTCTTCGAGCCAAGCGGGTATCAACAGTGAAAATGTCGACAAATTAAAGTTTAAATGGGCATTTGGCTTTCCCAACAGTAGTAGAGTTAGGTCGCAGCCTACCCCTGCAGGAGGCGGCCTTTTTGTTGGCAGCCATAATGGCGCTGTCTATTTTCTCGATCGGGAAACAGGCTGTGTGCGCTGGAAATTTCAGGCATCTGCGGAAGTACGAACTACCATCCTGATATCTCCCTGGGAAAAAGGGGATACCACAGCTTCGCCGCAGCTTTATTTTGGTGATTTTCTGGGTAACCTTTACGCAGTAAAAGCGTTGACAGGTGAATTAATTTGGAAGATGCGGGTGGATCCCCATCCAAGTGCCACTATCACTGGCACCCCGGTTTTGTTTGAAAACAAGCTGTTTGTGCCTGTATCTTCGTTGGAGGTTATTTCGGCGGCTAATCCAAAATTTTCCTGCTGCACATTCAGGGGATCGATAACCGCTGTGGATGCCGACAGTGGCGAGGAACTTTGGAAAACCCATACTATTGCTGAAGAACCTAGAGTCATTGGCAAAAACCGCATAGGGACAGAGATGGTGGGGCCATCTGGTGCGCCAGTCTGGAATAGCCCATCAATCGATAAAAAGAGAAAGCTGCTGTTTTTCGGCACCGGTGAAAATTATATGTCGCCGGCCACAAAAACCAGCGATGCAATATTTGCTATTTCGCTGGATACAGGCGCAGTGCAATGGGTCTATCAGGGAACAGCAAATGATGCCTTCAATGTGTCCTGCTTGGTTAAAGACAGACTGAATTGCCCTGAAGAGGATGGCCCTGATCTCGATTTTGGTGCGGCCACCGTTTTTGTGCCCGACGCCCGTGATGGCGAAGGCCTTGTTATCGGCGGTCAAAAATCAGGGGTTGTTCATGCCCTGAATCCTGACAATGGCGAACTTATCTGGAAGTCGCGGGTTGGCCGTGGCGGTATTGTCGGCGGTGTCCATTTTGGCATGGCTCGCGAAGGCGACAGACTTTTTGTTCCCATTTCAGATACGCCTGATGGCAATGATCATGATAGGTCTCCCAGGCCGGGTTTGTTTGGTTTGGATATTGAAAGTGGCGGAGAAGTATTGGAATCGCCCATGCAAGATACTTGCGGTGGTCGAGAGTTTTGCTATCCAGGTATATCGGCAGCCATAACGGCGACACCGGAATTGATTTTTGCTGGCGGCACCGATGGCTTTATTCGCGCCTATGACAGCAAAAATGGCAATGTTCTCTGGCAAGAATTCACTGCCAAGACGTATTCGACAGTATCCGGAGTCGACGCTCGGGGCGGCAGTCTCAGTGGCGGTGCGGGGCCTGTAGCCTATAAGAGTATGCTTTTTGTCAGTTCTGGATATTCCTTTGCCAATTTAGCAGGTGGCAATGTCTTAATTGCTTACGAAGTAGATGCAAGAGAATAGTGATCAAAGCGCTTGTTATTGCTCAACTAATTTAACCAATCTCCACAAAAGTTGCTGATTCACAAAATTAAATGAGAGAAATTGAATGAGTGCTATCAATGACGGTTTGGACAGGTACTTGCAATACCCCGGTCAGTTTGAGGATGAGGGTGTCGTTTGTATTCCCAGTGCGCTGAATAGCGATGAAATGAACCTTCTGGAAGAAGCCTATGAAGAGCATTTTAATCGCGCCAAGTCTATCGCTGAAGTTATGTATGGGGACGGTAAGGATGAAATTTATTTTTTAACGGATAACACGTTGGAAAATAGTCCCTATTATCAAAAAATAATAAAAGAAACTCGTTTGGCTGATATCGTGCAAGACCTCTTTCGAGGAGAAGATGTTTATTACCACCTCGAGCAAATGTGGAATAAGCAGGGTGGTGCGCGCAGAACTGCTTGGCATCAGGATACAGCCTATCTTCCTTTCTCTGGTTCGGGCTTAATTATTCTCTGGATTCCCCTAGAAGATCTCGACGCTGAGAATGTGCTTGAAGTCGTGCGAGGTTCTCATAAAAGCACGTTATACAACGCGTCACTCTATGATCCCAAGGATGTCACCGCGCCGCTTTACGACGAAAAATATTTGCCAAGATTGCCAGATATCGAAAAAGAAAGAAATAAATGGAATATTTTTTCGACGGCAATGAAGCGCGGTGATGTGCTCGCTTTACACCCAGGTTGTTTGCATGGTGGCGCGTCAACAAAATCTGGAAAAATTCGCAGGAGCTATACTTTCCGCTTTTTTTCTCCTAGTGCAATTTATACGCCTCTCCCGGAAAATATTGATCTCGATCACAATGAGTTTTCCAATCAGCGTCAGGATACGGACGAGAGAATTGTGCTCAAAGGTTTTGATGAATTAAGTCCTGGGGATAGTCTTAGCAAAAGCTCTGCGTGGAAAAAATTAGATCTTTAGCCGGTTAAAGCATGACTTTTTTGTTATATCACGATATAATTTAATGAAAGAAACGAATCGTAGTTAATATTAATTTGGAGAAATATAATGAAATGCGGCATATTTCATACGCCATTTCTTGATCCCAAACGCAATGGTCACCAAGTCTTTGAGTGGTCTATCAAGGTCGCAGAAGTCTGTGATAAAGCAGGGTTTGCGGATTTTATGATTGGTGAGCATTACACCGTAGGTAGGGAAAATATTCCTGCTCCGGATCTTATTATTGCTGGCGCTATCGGTAGAACCAAAAATATTCGCTTTGCGCCAATGGCTCACTTACTGCCTTATCATGATCCTGCAACACTGGCGATTCGTATTGGCTGGCTATCCCAGGTGTGTCAAGGCCGTTATTTTCTCGGCGTTGCTCCCGGTGGCTGGAAATCGGATGCGGTGCTGCACGGCTATGAAGACACAGCACAACTCAGGACTCCCATGCTTGAAGCTCTCGAAATTATGGAGAAAGTATGGAAAAGAGAACCCTTTAAATTTACAGGCGAGCATTTTAAAGCGGGTTTTCCCACCGCTGCGGATATGTTGACAATAGATGAGCCTATTGCGGAAAACGGTCCCTTTGGTGGAAGAGAGAATTTGGAAATTGCCATGACGGCACTTTCATTTAATTCGCCATCGGTCGTTTTTGCGGGTGAAAGAGATTACAGCCCGATTTCTTTTTATGGCGGTCTCGATCAATTGACAAAACATTGGGTCGATTGGTCAACAGCCATGGAAAAAGCCGGAAGAGTCGCCGAACGTAGCCGTTATCGTGTTACCTGCGATATATTTGTTGCTGATACCGACGCAGAAGCCAAAAAGCGTGCAATTAATGGCGGCCTTGGCAAAGCCTACAGCTACCTGTTGCCTGTGTACAAAAAATTTGGCCTTTTGGATCGTGTGGCTAAAGACACTGGGATCGATATTCATGTGGATGACATTGATATGGATTTTATGGCAGATCATGTCTGGCTGGTGGGATCGCCGGAAACCGTCGCTGAGAAAATACAGCATATGTGTGAAGTCAGTGGTGGCTTTGGTCAAATTGTTACCCAATCCTTTGACTACATCGACAATCCGGAACCCTGGTTTGAATCGCTGGAAAGGCTAGCTCAAGAAGTTTTACCAAAAATTAAATAAAAAAACGGGGATCAAGCCCCCGTTTTTTTAGACGGTGCCCTATAGCCTATTTATCCGTAATCGTGATACTCACTGATCAAGCCATTTTTTAAACTGTATCTTGTACATAAATCCAGTTGCAAGGATTCTCCCTTTTTGGCAAAGCCAGGAACTTCTTCCAACACTTTCCCTCCCCAGGTGTGTTCCACGATAACGTTATCGCCATCGACAAAAAAAGCGCGGCGATTGGTAAATGCCTTTGTTGGTATAATTGTTTTAAATGTGGTTAAAATTTCCCGAAAAGCCTCTTTGCCGTTAATAATCACATCCCGATTGTGGTGGGTAACCATGATGTCGTCAGTGCGGAGATTCAGTAATTTTTCATCTTCGCCAGAGTTGTAGGCACTGATAAAGTTTTCAATGATATCTTTATTGGTGTGTGGCATGTTTTTCTCCTGTTATATCGCGATCTAATTATATGTGTTGTTTCGTATTCGGTCTACCCACAACGGGCTTGTTTTCACTTGCAATATTTCCGCTCTGTCAATCGGCAGCTGTTAACGAAGACGATATTTTTTTGACTTTTTGATAACCAGTGTTTCGATATTTGTTACAATCAATTTTTGGCATTTGAAAGAATAATTATGGCTCTTGATATTACCGGCACCTATCGCTATCCCCCGGCCAATGAAACCTGGTTGTCTTCCCGTGTGGAAGAAATTATTGAACCTGATCTTCCCATCATAGATCCCCATCACCATTTGTGGCTTCAGGACGGCAATCCCTATTTAATGGATGATCTTCTCAAGGATTTGGCGGCTGGGCACAATATACAGGGGACGGTTTTTGTGCAGGCTCATTATGGTTACAGATCTTCAGGTTGCGAACATCTCCGATGTGTCGGTGAGACCGAGAGCGTGATGGCTTTGCTCAACGCTTCGCCAGAGGGAGTTGCAGCAAATGTGTGCGCTGGTATTGTCGGTTACGCTGATCTTATGCTTGGCGATAGGCTTGACGAGGTTTTGGAAGCCCATTTTCATGCTGCTGGGGGTCGTTTTAAGGGCGTTCGCCACTCCGTATCCAGGGACAGCAATTTTCCCGATGGCATCGTTCTGCGGCCAGCGAAGGCGGAATTATTGGCAGATCCTGCTTACAGAAAAGGTCTTGCCCGCCTGGTTGAATATGAGTTGTCCTATGACGCCATGCTCTATCACCAGCAAATTCCAGAACTGACGGCTGCGGCACGGGCTGTACCCGAGCTGCCCATAGTGCTGGATCATTTCGGTTGCATTATCGGTGTTGGTGTTTATCGGGGCAGGGAAAAGGAAAGTTTTGCCAATTGGCGCAAGGATATGGCTGAGCTTGCCAGCTGTCCTAATGTGAGTGTCAAGCTCGGTGGCATGGGGATGATTATTTGTGGCCCCCAATATCACGAGAGGCCAACGCCGCCAGGCTCCGTAGAACTTGCCAATGCCTGGCAGCCCTATGTGGAAACTTGCGTTGAGCTTTTCGGCGCCAACCGCTGTATGTTTGAAAGCAACTTTCCCGTCGACAAGGCGATGTTTTCCTATGGTGTGCTTTGGAATGCCTTCAAACGTATCGCCAGTGGCGCTTCTTCAGAGGAAAAACAATTACTTTTTCACGATACAGCAAAACAGTTTTATCGTCTTTGACAAATCCCTGTCTTTATTGACTCGGCAACTATTATTGCCGAGTCAATAAAGACGTCCATTAGTCAATTTATGTCCGATCAGGCTTTTTTGCGCGCGGATGCAAACTCAATGAGTTCTGCAGCCATGATTCTCAGCTGGCCATCGACATCATCCCGAAGGCAATTGCCATTGTCATCAAAGAGTTTTTCTTTGGTGTTCAGGGCTATGCCAAGCGGGGTTACCCAACCGCGCAGGGCGTGCACCACAAGTCTCAGGGCGTGTAATGCCGAGTTGGCGCCCTGCCAGCCGAAACCTGTGGCAACACAGCCAACGGCTTTGCCGGCGAGGTAGACATTGGCATCTTTTGACATGTCTTCGGTGTAATCGATGGCGTTTTTTATCAGTCCCGAAATGCCGCCGTGGTAACCGGGTGAGCCAAAAATGACGGCATCCGCATTGCGAATATCTTCAATATACTGGCGTGCTTCAGGAGAGCGTTGAGGATTTTCCGGCGCATACATGGGGAAGTTAACATCGGGTCCGGAATACATAATGGTTTTTGCGCCGGCGGCTTCGGCGTGCTTGAGAACACCCTGGACGGCGCGCTCTGTGGACGAGCCGGCTCTCAGTGTGCCGCCAATGCCTACAATTAAAATATCGTCTTTCATACAGTCTCCAGTTTTACAGCTAGTGCTAACGATGAGGTTTAACGGTTTGATCAGGGTTTTGAAGAATGATCGCGCAGGTCGGGATGGATAAATTTGTCACCTTTGCTGGCCGCATACTTATTGATGCTGTCTTTTACCGCCGATTGCATTTGACCTTTGAATTTCTCGTTATTGTCGCGCAGAAATTTCTCTGAAGCGCGCCGACTATCGTTCATTCGGTTGACTTCGGGGATAACGTAACGGGCGAAAAGTTCGTACGATTTTTTGGTTTCAGTCCAGTCAGCCCAGTTGACGGCGAGGTGGAGGAAGGAGCCAAAACCACCGGATTGCTCCAGCAGCCGGTGAATTTGTTCAATGGCATCTTCAGGTGTGCCAATAACAGCGAAGCCTGAGTCGATCATTTGCTGAATAGGATCTACACCGTCCGGCGCCAGTGGTAAAGCGGCCACATTGCGGAAATAATCAAACCAGCGGTGATAGCCCCAGCGCACATTTTCCATGGCTTTTTCACGGGTTTCGGCAATATGCATGGGGCCTACAAGGCGCCATTGGTCGCGGTTTACGGTATTGCCGTAATCTTTGGCCACTTCTTCGGCAATACCCCAGTTGGATGCGAGGGAGTTAAAGCCGCCAGTGGAGGTGGCGCCTATGGAGAGCATGCCAAGTCCGTATTTACCCGCGAGGCGGGCGCCACTGGGGGAAACCTGGCTGGCGACAAAAAGCTCGCTGCCGCTTTCGTGGTAGGGTTCCAGTTGCAGCATGGCATCCTGGAGTTTGCAGTACTTGGTGTCGCAGGTAACGGTTTCGCCGCGAAAGAGTCTGACCAAATACTCCATGGAATCGTCGAGAATATCCCGGGTTTCCGCAGTGTTGATGCCTTGCATGTAAGCATCGGCAGGTAGTGATCCAGGGCCGAATCCGGCCATCAAGCGACCGTGGGTGAGATATTCCAGTTGGCGCAAGCGGTCGGCGAGCATAAAAATATTGTGGTAGGGCACGGAGGACACCCCAGTGCCGAATCGGATTCTGCGGGTGCGCTGAGCCGCTGCAGCGATAAATATTTCAGGGCTGGCAGATATTTCCCAGCCGCCGGAATGGTGTTCGCCAAGCCAGACCTCATCGTAACCGAGCTTGTCCAGCCATTCGATGAGTTCAAGATCGCGCTCAAGACAGAGAACGGGATTGTCATTTGTAGGGTGGAATGGCGCCATAAAAGCACCAAATTTCAATCTTTTCTGTGTCATTGGGAGTCTGCCGTTATTTTATGTGGTTGTTTGTTTTCAGTGCGCTGCTTATTTCAGGTTATTGGTTGCCTGCACTACCCTAACCGAAGCGGGACAAAGATGCGGCGAAAGCTGGCATATCTCGAAATAATTTCGATATAATATAGCAGTTGTGCATTCGATGGGCAAACCTGAAAAATGAAATGCCCGATTTTATTCCCGCTTATGGCGACTGTTTTATGTCAATAGCAAACAAGTTGCACTGGTGTAGTCGCATGGAGATAGTACCCGCAGAGAAATGATTGCCAACTAAGAGTTTTGACTGGCATCCATAATAAAAAGGTATGCCTGAACAGGCTGGTCTGAGGCAATAATTTTTATACTGTAACGAGGGATTTCGCCGAGCCGTGCTAGGGTGGAATTGTCGGCGTTAACACCAATATAATGAGTAATTTTATGATGATGAAAGACAAAAAACCTTTTAAGAGACTGATTGCGTCATTGCTCTGGGTTTTTGCAGGTTTCGGTGGTTACGCATTTGGCCAGCAGGACCCTCATCGCAAGGGTTCGACTGTCAATAATATCTCTGAGGATTATGCCCTGCACTGCTCGTCCTGTCACGGTAAAAGCCTTGAAGGTGGCTTTGGCGGTTCTCTGGCCAATCAGGGTTTTGTCGATAAATGGCAGCAACAGGGCACCAAGAAACTGCTCCATTATGTGGTGGCATCCATGCCCGTCGGCAAAGAAGGCAGCTTAACCAAAGCCCAGTATGTGTCGGTGGTTAATGACATTATTCGCAAGGCGGAACTCGGGGATACCTTCGAGACCTCTGTTGTCGACAACGAGGCCTTTTGGGATGACACCACCATCGAAATGGATGTGGATTGGGTGTCAAAACTTCCCACCAACAATGACGCCACAGCCATTGCTGCGGCGGAGCACCAGTCGGCGCTGTTGCGGTCTGTGTCTCCGGTAACCCAGGAATTGCTGGAAAATCCCGGCGATGGGGATTGGCTCCATTGGCGCAGAACCTATTCAGGCAGTGGTTTTAGTCCACTGCGCCAGATTAACAAGAAAAATGTGGCCAAACTTGGCGTCGCCTGGGCGCTGGCTCTGCCTGCGGGCACCAATGCCATAACACCGCTGGTGCACGACGGTGTTATGTTTGTGAACAGCAATGGCACGGTTCGCGCCATCGATGCTTTGCGGGGGGATATTCTCTGGCAATTCAGCAGGTCTGCCGAGCGCCGCATGCAAAGCAGTCAGCCGAAAAGTATGGCGATCAGCGGCTCAACGTTGTTGGTGCCGACATCCGATTTGCATATACTGGCGCTGGATATTCAGACGGGCAAGGTGCTGTGGGATCATGCCATAGAACCTGAGGGTACGCCCTATCATCTCGCCTCCGGGCCGCTGGTGGTAAAAGATAAAATTATTCAGGGGGTTTCCGGCTGTTACGATGCCTCTATCGCTGGCGGTTGCTTTGTTGTCGCTCTGGATGCCAGCACCGGAGCGGAACTCTGGCGTTTTTACACCATTGCCAAACCCGGTGAGGCCGGTGGCGACAGTTGGAATGGTGCGCCCCTGGAACGCCGCTCCGGCGGTTCCGTATGGTCGACAGCCTCCTATGATCCGGAGTTGAATTTAGTCTATATAGGCACGTCGCAGACCTACCACATAGCCGCATTGATTGAAGAGCAGGAAAATCAAGGCCAGTCCAAAGATGCCCTCTACACCAATTCTACCCTGGCCATCAATCCGGATACCGGTGAACTGGTGTGGCACTACCAGCATTTTCCCGGAGATCTCTGGGATCTGGACTGGGCCTTTGAGCGCAGCGTCCTCGATCTGCCAACCCCCGATGGAACCCAAAAAGCCGTTGTCACCCTGGGCAAGATCGGCATTCTCGATGCCCTGGATGCCAAAACCGGCGAATATCTGTTTTCCCTGGATATGGGGTTGCAGCAGCTGGTGGACAGAATCGATCCTGAGACCGGCAGAAAGCATGCGAAAGAAGAGTTTATTCCCAAGGCCGATGGCACAGCGTTTGTCTGCCCGTCGTCACTGGGCGTGCGCAGTTGGCCAGCTACGGCGGTGGATCCCGAAACCGGGGTTTTATACACTCCGGCACTTGAGGCGTGTATGGATGTACTTTATGAACCAGGCAAGGGCGTGGACACCGGCTGGGTGCATAAGCCCCGCCCCGACAGCGATGGCAATATTGGCGGTGTTTACGCCCTTGATTTAAAGGCTAAGAAAATAACCTGGCAGCAGCGCCGCAGAGCCAGCGGCTCCAGTGCGATTCTCGCCACCGCAGGCGGGCTGGTATTTGAAGGTACTCGCGACCGCTGGTTTCGCGCCTTTGACAACAAAACAGGAAAACTGCTGTGGGATATTCGCCTCGATGGGGTTCCCAGTTCATTTCCTATCAGTTTTGCCGTAGACGGCAAACAATTCATTGCCATCACAGCCGGTGGTGGCAACGTTCACGATACCTTCTGGCGGCCTTTTACCCCTGAAATCAACAGCCCGGCAGATGGTACTACCCTGTGGGTTTTTGCCGCTGGAAAATAAATACCTGGCGCCCGCGAAGGCAGGGATATCCGCTTCGCGGGCGCCACACAAGTGCGATAAAGCTGTATTTTTAATAAACGGGGCGCGTTGCCTCAGCAAAGAAGAAATCCTATGAAACCTTCTCGATGTCAGCGTGTTCACGTTCGCGGACTTGACTACAATCTGCGCCGCTGGGGCGCAGAAAATGCGCCGCCATTGCTCCTGCTCCACGGCTCCAGGGACAGCTCGGCGAGCTTTCAGTTTTTTGTCGATGAGCTAAAAAATGAATGGTCGATTTATGCGCCAGATTGGCGCGGGCACGGCTTCAGCGGTCATGCCAAAGGCGGCTACTGGTTCCATGACTTTGTCGCCGATCTCGACGCCTTGATGACTCAGTTATTTGCCGATAAACCGGTTCCTGTGGTTGGCCACAGTCTCGGGGGGAATATCGGCAGTATTTATGCGGGTCTCAAGCCCCGGAGAATATCTCGGTTTGTTTCCCTCGATGGCTTTGGCGCCCTTGTCGATACCGTGCCTGTGCATGCTGCCAGGATGCTGAACAATTTTCTCGACAAAATCAGCCATGACAGGACGCCTGCCCGCTATGATTCTGTTGAAGAAATGGCGTCGCGATTAATGGCAGCCAATAACCGCCTGAGCCAGGAAAAGGCCTGTTTTCTTGCGGAAAATTCCTCCCGTCAACTGGCCGATGGCAGTTTTACCTGGCTGTTTGATCCCAATCACCGTTTTACTCTGCCGTCCCTGCATACCGTGGAAGAGTGGGGGCAGGTGTGGGCAAACATTGAAGCTCCCGTGCTGTGGCTAGTATCGGAGGATGATCGCAATGTCGCCCCGGCCAATAATCCAGAGCTTTTTTCCCAGCGAATTGCAATGATGCCCAATTTAACCCTGGAAAAAATTCCGCAAACCGGGCACAACCTCCACCACGATTTGCCCGGCAAAGTCGCTGATCTTGCCGAAGCCTTTCTTCTCGGTGTTTTGTGAATTCGAGAGACTGCAGGCAAACCATGCAGTTGAGGTGCTGATGGTTTGATAGTACTATTTTTTGGTAACCGGAATTAATTCGAGTTTTATGGGCAGGCTCGACACTTGAATTAAAAAACAAGCTGGAGTGCGCCTCTCACGATAGGAGTAGACGTAGGAGCGAGCCCTGCTCGCGATTGTTGTTAATTAGAGTATCGCGACTGTTGTTAGATTCTAGAAATAACTGGCATGGGAGTTACCCATGTTTGTACACCACTACAGCTATTAGCTCGGCGCCTGCTGCTTATAGATAAAAAACTGCGTAATCACAGGCTACATAAACAAAAACTACACACCGACGTGAAACTATAACGACGAAAATAGAGGTTAAAACAATGTCTGATCCCAAATTGATAAACCGCGCCATCGCCATGTTCAGGGAAGCAACGCCGCCACTGGGTTCCCCTATTGAAGAATACCGGGCGAAATTTGACAACCTGTGCATGAGTTTCCAGGTGCCCACAGATACCAAGGTGGAAGAAGTGAATGCCAACGGCGTACCCGCCTTCAAAGTCACTGCTACCGGTGTCGCGACAAATACTATTGTTGTTCATTTCCATAGTGGCGGTTACGTGATGGGTTCCGCCAAGGGTTATCTCGAATTTGCCTCAAGGCTTTCTGCTATCGCCAATGCGCCGGTTGTGGTGCCCGATTACCGGTTGGCTCCTGAAAATCCCTATCCTGCGCCCCTGGAAGATGCGCTCGCTGTGTATCATTGGCTTCTCGATCGCTACAGCCCGGGCAATATTCTCGTGAGCGGCGATTCTGCCGGTGGTGGCTTGACGCTGGCGCTGTTGATGAGCGCCCGCGATAGGGGCATTCCTTTGCCCGCAGCTGCTGTGGTGATTTCACCCCTCACCGATCTCGCCGCTGAGGGTAATTCCTATGAGGAAAACAAGGACAGTGATCCTCTTATTGATCGCGACCTGGCGGTGGGCATGGGGATTGTCTATATCGGCGATCGCGATCCCAAACAGACGCCACTGGCATCACCGTTGTACGGAAATCATCAAGGCCTGCCGCCGTTATTCTTTTTGGTGAGTGGATCGGAAGTGTTGCGGGACGACAGTACCAGGGTGGTTGACAGTATTTTGGCCGCTGGCGGCAACGCAGAGCTCGTTCAGGTTGATGGGATGGTGCATATCTGGACGATTTTCCCGTTTTTGCCGGAAACCACCGAGGCTATGGCAAAAATTAAGCATTTTATCGGCAAGCATTTAGGAGTTAATTAATGGATAAGCAACACAAAGGACGTCTCGCTGTCGTCACTGGCGCCGCTGGAGAAATTGGCCGCGAAGTGGTCGCCCGTCTGGTGGCTGCAGGAGCAAAGGTGTTGGCGGTGGATCTCGATCCCCTGGCGCTTCAGCAAATGGAAAAAGACTTTGGCAGTGCGGTCAAAACCGTTGTTGCTGACGTTTCCGATGAGGCTTCCGTGCAGAATTATGCCGAAATGGCCGCCAGACTCGGCAATGGCAAAGTGGATCTTTTTTTTAATAACGCCGGTATTGAAGGGCCTGTAGCCCCCATAACAAACCAGGATGTCAATCGCTTCGATATGGTGATGGGCGTCAACGTTCGCGGTGTTTTTCTCGGTTTAAAACATATTCTCAGGCTTATGGGCAAGGGCGGTGTGGTGGTCAATACGGCGAGTACGGCGGCGCTGCGGGGCGCTGTGGGCTTGAGCCCTTATATTGCGTCCAAACATGCTGTTCTCGGTTTGACCAAAACTGCAGCCCTGGAAGTTGCCGACAAGGGCATTCGCGTTTGTGCGGTCTGTCCGGGGCCGGTGGAAGGCAAAATGATGAATCGTATCACCGAGAAACGCAACGCTGTTCAGGGCGCTACAGCACCCACTCCCGGTGTCGGCCTCGGGGGCGGCCGTCTCGCCAAAGTCGATGAAATTGCAGCCGCTATTTTGTTTCTTTTCAGCGATGATGCCAGCTTTGTCACTGGTGCCCCTTTTATTGTCGACGGTGGGCGTTCAGCGTAATGGCATCTACAAAAAATAAAATTGCTTTGGTTACCGGTGGCGCCACCGGCATTGGCGCTGCCTGCGTTCGCCTTCTGGCCAGTCAGGGGTATACCTTGGTGGTTGCCGACAGGGATCTGGTCACTGCCACTGCTGTCGCCAATTCCATAACCAGTGGCGAAGCCATGGCCTGCGATGTCAGTGACCCGGAATTGCTAAAGGCGGTTGTCGATCGCACGATGGATCGCTATGGCCGTCTCGATGTCGCTGTCAATAACGCCGGAGTGGGTGTGCCCACACCTTTCAAGGTGGGAGAAACCAGCATTGAAGAATGGCGGCGGGTGCTTTCTGTGAATCTCGATGGCGTCTTCTACAGCCTTCACTATGAAATACCAGCCATGCTGGAAAATGGTGGCGGTGCCATTATCAATATGGCCTCAGTGGCCAGCGTTGGCGGAATGCCCGGCGCTTGCACCTACACTGCGGCAAAACACGGAGTCATTGGTCTCACCAAAACCGCCGCTGCTGAATATGGAACCCAGGGTATTCGCGTCAACGCAGTTTGCCCAGGGTTTATCGATACCGCCATTTCTCCCCGCAGCGAGCAGCAAAAAGCGGCTCTGGCAGCTCGACACCCCATAGGCCGTCTCGGTTCTGCGGAGGAAGTGGCAGAGGTGGTGTCGTTTTTGGCATCACCCCAGGCGGGGTTTGTTACCGGTTCCTGCTACCTGGTTGACGGCGGCTATACGGTTCTATAAAGCCTGAAAACGTTTTTATGGCGCAGGGAAAAAAGTTTTTGGCTTTTTACCTGCGCCACAAACAATCTCTTCGTGAAACCTTCAGTGACATTCAGTCTCAAATTGCGACAACCATTTTTCTTTTTTAGTAAAAAAACCTTATTTTTAAAGGTTATAAAATTTTTCCAATTTGGCGCGGTCTTTGCTCTATCCTTACTTTGAATTCGAATCTGTTTAGGTGAAAATAAAATAATGACACGAATGAACAATAAAATTGCTCTGATCACCGGGGCTGCTGGAGGTCTAGGGTCTGCCATTGCGGAACGCTTTGCCGCTGAAGGCGCCAGGGTACTCGTTGCCGATTTGGATGAACGCGGAGGTAAAACCTTGGTTGAGGGCATTCGCAATCAGGCTGGTGAAGCAGAGTTTTTTGCTCTTGATGTCACCAGCCGCGAATCCTGGGATCAGGCGGTCGCCTACGCGCTGGAAAAATTTGGCGGTCTGACGACCCTAGCCAATGTCGCCGGAATTTTACATGTGGCCGGACTTTTTGAAGAAACTCGGGAGGGCTGGGATCGCATTCTTGCGGTTAATCAAACGGCAATTTTTCACGGCTCCCAGGCGTGCCTCGATGCGCTGGTTGCCAGCGGCAATGGCGCCATCGTCAATATTTCGTCTTTATGGGGGTTGCGGGGCAGTCCCAAGGCGTTTGCCTATCATGCCAGCAAAGGCGCAGTGAGGATGATGAGCAAAGCCGCCGCCGCTGAGCTGGGTCGATACGGTATCAGGGTCAACACTATCTTCCCAGGCAGCATAAAAACCCCCATGTCGGATAATGCAGATATGAGCCCGGAGCAAAAGAAGCGCTCCGATGAAATCCATGCCGCATTATTGCTGGGACGTCAGGGACTGCCGGAAGATATCGCCTATGCCGCGCTTTATTTTGCTTCAGACGAGGCAAGGTATGTCACCGGCGCAGAGCTTTGGGTTGATGGCGGCTGGAATACTGTTTAACAAAAAATATTGCCCTTAACTGTTAGTTTTCTAGGCAAGCAAAATTTAACGAATTAAAGATTTCCAAAGAGGATAATAACGTCATGAAAAAATGGGCAGTGGTTGAATGCGAACAGCCTCTTCAATGCATAGAATCAGAGGATCTGGTACCCAAGGGTAAAGAGGTTTTGCTGGAAGTGACCCATTGCGGTGTTTGCCATTCCGATCTCCATACCTGGAAGGGGTATTTCGATATGGGGGGCGGCCAGATCATGAAAATTACGGAGCGCGGTGTGAAATTGCCCTGCGCTCCTGGCCACGAAATTGTCGGCAAAGTTATCGCCATGGGGGCTGATGCCAAGGGGGTAGCCATTGGCGACAGGCGCATTATTTATCCCTGGATGGGTTGCGGCAAATGTGAGCTCTGTCTGTCAGACCGGGAGAATATGTGTTACACGCCAACCTCTCTGGGTATTTACCGCGACGGCGGCTTTGCTTCCCAGGTGATTGTCCCCAGCGCTGATTATCTGGTGGATTATGGCGACATCGATCCAGCCCTGGCGTCCACCTTTGCCTGCTCTGGTATTACCGTGTATTCCGCCATCAAAAAACTATTTCCCCTGGATCCGCAAAAACCCCTGTTATTGGTGGGCGCCGGCGGCCTCGGCTTGACCGCCATTGCCATGTTGCGTGCGCTGGGTTATGACAATCTCATCAGTGTCGATATCAGCGCCGACAAGCGCCAGGCAGCGCTGAATGCAGGTGCACGGTACGCCCTGGACGGTTCACTGGCCAATGCCGTCGAAGCGATTACGGCGGCAGCCGGTGGTCCGTTGCAGGCGGCCATTGATTTCGTCAATGTAAAACAGACTGCATCCGTGGCGCTGGAGTGCCTGGTAAAAGGCGGTAAACTGGTTCTGGTGGGTGTGGGCGGCGGTGACATGATGCTGTCGTTGCCCAGTCTGATTTTTCGGCCGCGCTCCATCATCGGCACTATCACCGGCAGCAAGCAGGATCTTCGCGACGTGGTCGCCCTGGCGCAGTCGGGCAAACTGGCGCCGCTGCCGGTAACCAGAATGCCGAAAGACCAGGCCAATGAGGCGATGGCGTTACTCAAATCCGGGCAGGTTACGGGTCGCCTGGTGCTTGAAGAATCCCCCTAAAAATAGCTGAAACATCGAGGAGGAAGAATGAGACTCAATGGAAAAGTGGCGCTGATCAGCGGTGCAGCAAAAGGTATGGGCGCATCCCACGCCCGCGCCATTGTCGCCGAGGGCGGCAAGGTTATTCTCGGCGATATCAGCGACGAGCAGATTAAACATCTGGCCGCAGAGTTGGGCAGTGATAACGCCCTTGGCGTCCGCCTCGATGTCACCAGCAGCAGTGATTGGGCGCAGGCGGTAAAAGCTGGGGTTGATCGCTTTGGCAAAATCAATGTGCTGGTCAATAATGCGGGCATTTTGCACGGCGCGCCCCTGCAAGACTACGAAGATCAAGATTGGTATCGCCTGATGGACATCAATCTCAACGGGGTTTTCAAAGGGGTTCGCGCGGTTATTCCAGCAATGAAAGCCTGCGCCGGCGGTTCCATAATCAATATCTCATCAACCGCAGGCATGAAGGGCTTCTCTGGCGCTTCCGCCTATGTAACCTCAAAATTCGCCATTCGCGGCCTCACCAAAGCGGCTGCCGTGGAGCTGGCCAAGGAAGGTATTCGCGTCAATTCTGTCCACCCCGGCAATATAGATACCGACATGATTGCCGGAATGTACAAAAAATTGCCCCATGTGCCGATGGAGCGCATGGGTAAAGCGGAAGAAATCAGCAGTCTGGTGGTGTTTCTCGCCAGTGACGAAAGCTCCTTCAGCACCGGTGCCGAGTTTATTGCCGATGGCGGTGAAATTGCCGGCATGCCTAATTTATTTGCCGAGAATGAATAGGGCAAAGCCCGTAAATTCCATGGGAAGCTATTTGAGAAATCCCGATAATAAAGCCACAAAACGGAATCCACTATGAGTAATTTGACATCAGACCTCTTGGCAGATCTTTACACCAGCTGGAAAAAAACCATGGTGGAACAACCAAACATGCCGCTGGAAGAGGTCAGGGCACTGTTTGAACACTGGGGAGATGTGACCACCGAACCCCGGGGACTGGATTATCTGGAGGTTGATGCCGATGGCGTTAGCGCCCTGTGGGCGGTGCCAAAGGGCTGTGCCCCAGACAGAGTGTTGCTTTGTACCCACGGCGGCGGCTATGTCACCGGCTCCATGTATTCCCATCGCAAAATGTTTGGCCATTTTGCCAAGGCGGTGGGCTGTCGTGCCCTGATTGTCGACTACAAACGGGCGCCGGAATATATCCACCCAGGCCCGGTTGACGATGTGGTTATTGCCTACAATTGGCTGCTCAACAACGAAAAAATAGCGCCCAACCATATTGCCTTCCTTGGCGATTCTGCCGGTGGTGGTCTGGCCATCGCCGCCATGCTGCGGGCACGGGATAAGGGTTTGCCGCTGCCAGCGGCTTCTATTCCCTTGTCCCCCTACCTGGATATGGAAGTGCTCGGTGAATCCTTTGACACCAATGCGGATAAAGACAAACTGGTCTGCAAGGAAGTCACCTACGAGATGGTCAAGGTGTTTCTCGGCGAAAATGGCAATCGCAAAGACCCCTACGCCAATCCCTTGTACGGTGATTTAAACGGTTTGCCGCCAATGTTGATCCAGGTGGGGGGTGACGAGGTGCTGCTCGATGACAGCAAGCGTTTTTATGAACTTGCCAAAGCCACTGGCGTGGCTATCCGTCTGGAAGTGATTCCGGGTATGCAGCATGTGTTTCATTTTCTTGCCGGTTCTGAGCCCGAAGCGGACAGCGCCATTGCCAGAGCCGCTGCCTGGGTGCGGCCGCTGCTGGGTTTGGCCTAAGGTTTTCCAATGGTTTTGCTGAGGTGGAAATGACAAGATTCTCTGGAAAAGTCGCTCTGGTTACAGGCGCTGTTGGCGGTATCGGCGAGGAAACCTGCCGCCGTTTAATCAATGATGGTGCCAACGTCGCGCTGCTTGATATTAACAGCGACGCCTTGCAGAGGACGGCTCAGGCGTTGGGTTCTTCGGCCCGTGCCCATTATTGCGATGTCAGTGATGAAACCTCCGTGGCGATGGCAATTGCTGAGGTGGTCAAACAGTATGGCCGCATCGATATTGGCGTTCTCAATGCCGGTATTTCCGGTAAGCGCCAGTCATTTCAGGATGTGGATGTCGCAGCTTTCGACAAAATTTTGTCAGTGAACACCCGCGGCGTGTTCCTGGGCTTAAAACATCTTTACCCGGTGATGAGTGGCCAGGGTGGCGGCGCCATTGTGGTTACCGCATCTACAGAAGCTTTGCGGGGCAATGCCGGTCTCGGCGCCTATGTGGCCAGCAAACATGCCGTCATCGGCCTGGTAAAAACCGCCGCCCTCGAATGGGCAGGGGAAAATATTCGCGTCAACTGCATTAATCCCTGCCCCGTGGACACGCCCATGCTGCGGGCAATTGAGCAGGAGTTTATCGACAAAGGCATTAGCGATGTTCGCCAGCGCTACACCGCGCGCATACCCCAGCAGCGCTATGCAACCACCGCCGAAGTGGCCAGTTTTATTGCCTTTCTGGCCAGCGATGAAGCCAGTTTTTCCACTGGTGGCACCTATCTGGTGGATGGCGGCGTGATGGCGGGGGCGCCGTTGGTGAGGGGATAAAACCCGCACCCAAAGTGACGCCCTCAATCAAAAAAGGCGAACTCAACCAAAAAAGGCGAACTCAACCAAGATTGTACTGCTTGATGCGCCTGTACACGGTCGCCCTCGAAATACCCAGCATCTTGGCCGCAGTGGTGGCATCGCCATTCGCTGAAGATAGCGCCCGGGCAATCATTTCCCGCTCCATGGCCACCATTTGCGTTCCCGGAGGTAGTTGCTGGCCGCTGGCGGTGCCAGAGTCCCCGTGACAATGATGGCCGTGGAGCTGGTTGGCAAAGTCCGGTGACAGGTCATCCCATTCGAGGATGCCGTCTGGCGACAGGGCGACAAGACATTCCAATACATTGCGCAGCTCCCTGATATTCCCCGGCCAATGGTGAGCGGACAGTTTCTCCAGCAGCCCTTCCCCGAGAGCGGGAACGGCCTCCCCAGGGCGGACAATTTTTTCCAACAGTGCTGCTATCAGGTGGGGAAGATCTGCGATGCGCTCCCGCAAGGGCGGAATTTTCAGGGACGCGCCGTTGAGCCGATAAAACAGGTCTGCTCGAAACGAGCCGTCGGCCACTTTCTCTGCAAGTGGTTTGTTGGTGGCGGCAATAACCTGAACATCAATTTTTCTGCGTCTGGATTCCCCCAGGCGGGAAATTTCTTTTTCCTCCAAAACCCGCAGCAGGTAAGGTTGAAGTTCCAGGGGCATGTCACCAATTTCGTCAAGAAAAATGGTGCCGCCGTGGGCGTCTTCAAAACGTCCCTTGGCGCCGCCGCGACGGGAGCCGGTAAAGGCGCCTTCAGCATGACCGAAGAGTTCGCTGGCAATGAGATCCCGAGGCAGAGCCGCGCAATTGACGGCGACAAAGGGCGCGTTGTCATCGTGGTGAGCGCGGTGAATGGCGTTGGCAAAGACATCCTTGCCATTTCCGGTTTCGCCAAGAAGGAGAATCGGCATTTTTCTGGCGCCATAAAGCTGGGCTCTTTGCAGCAGCGGTTTCAGCGCCGGGCTGGCCAGGGCAACTTCCAAGCAGGGGGGTGCCAGGGCAGGATGGGGGTGGGATGGGCGCCGGGTTGGCGACGCGTCGAGATGAATAAGACCACCGCTGCCATCCTGAAACCAGTGAATCTGCTCCGCTCTGATCCAGTCTGGCAGATTTTTCGGCGCGCGTGCGCGGATTGCGTCCGCATCCAAACCTGCCAGAACTTGCCCTGGTGGGATGGCAGGTACTTCCCGCCCTGTGGCGTGAGCCTGAACCAGGCGTCCGTAGCGGTCAAAAGCCACAAGACCTTTGCCGGGTTTTTGCAAGCTGGCATGGGCTTCTCTGATTTTCGCCCATTCCGCTGACAACGCCGCCTCAATTTCTCCGTTGATGGCGCCGAGAATAAGGGCGAGGAGGAGGGGAATTTCGGCAATAGAGGCACTGTTGTTGGTGCTGATATTGACCACACCCAGGGTTTGTTGGTTGAAAGGGTCGCGCACCAGGCCAGCGATGCAGCTGAGGGCTTTGTCGGCAAGACAAAAATGTTCCTGACCAAAAATCTGCACCGTGCGCCCCAGGGTGAGGGCAGTGCCAATGGCATTGGTGCCAATGGACATCTCCCGCCAGTTCTGGCCGGGGGCGCTCCATTGGGATTTGAGACTGTCGACAAACTCCCTGTCGCCATCAATGGACAGCAGCGTGGCATTGGCATCGGCAGCCACCAAGGCACATTGTGTGCGGCTGAGACGGTCGCTGATTTTGGGCAGGCTCTTGGCAATGGCACTGATCAGAATATCGTTGCGGGAGCGCAGCTGAAGCAGTTCATTGTCGGAGATAACCTTTGACTGCTGGCGGCGGTAGGGATCAATACCCTGGTTGGAACAGCGCTGCCATGACGCCAGAACCTCTTCGCGAACAGAGGTTTTGTTAATGGGTTTATTGCAGACAAAGCGCTCCCAGGCAGAGGCTACTCGAGAGAGATACTCTGGCGTCGGCAGTACTGCCTGATGTTGAACATTGGACAAAGTCATAGTTGCTTTTCTCTGTGGCCAGGAAACGGATGAATGGTTGATTCCAGCGGTTTCACAATCAATCTTCAGGTTTCTAATGTGCGGCCTTGCTTTGTTGGTTAACTTTTTGTTTTTTATAATGTTATTTTTTTAAAAAGACCCTGGCGGCCTGGACAAAGTCTGATCGCCAATTAACGCATAGGGCGCCGCGGTTATCAAGCCGTTGCCAATTTTTTTCGATCTGGCGTCGGGTTATGGCTTTGCTGTCGTCGCCAGCAATGGTCAGGATATTTTCTCGCGAGACGGGGCGTTTGTCTCAATATGAGAATAAGCAGAGTGCGGGAGTATCAATTTGCAGATGAAGTCCATAAAAAACAGCTGCCATAAAGCTGAAATGGCTGAAAAATCGCTATTTTTCGGCTTTATAAAAATGGCGCACAAATTGCGTAGGGAATCCTGTTTGCGCCGCTATGAAATAAAACCCAACGCCGACCACGAACAGTTCCAAGCCAGTATTTCATAAGCGGGTTTTAAGCGGCACCGTGGTGGCAATGCAGAAAGTTTTTCAACAGTCTGTTGGCTGATGACAATAATTATCCAGTATGAGGAGCGGATTCAGTGTCTGAACAACAAGCAGAATTTTTTGAAGTTATCATCATTGGTGCCGGACAAACCGGTATGTATGAATTAATAAAAATGCGCGAGATAGGTGCATCAGTGAAAGTGATAGAATCCGGTGGCGACGTGGGCGGCGCCTGGTATTGGAATCGCTATCCCGGCTGTCGCCTCGATTCAGAATGTTATTCCTACGGCTATTCCTTCTCCAAGGAGGTGCTTGATGAATGGAGTTGGAGTGAACTATTTACCAAGCAGGAAGAAAATCTTCGCTATTACAATTTTGTCGCCGATAAATATGATCTGCGCCGGGATATTCAATTCAATACCACTGTCACCAAGGCCGCCTATGACGAAGAACATAATCTGTGGCGGGTAACTCTGGATGATGGTTCAGCCTTAACCTGTAGATTTTTGCTGGCCGCTACCGGTCCCCTATCCGCCGTGCAGATGCCCAATATTCCCGGTATCGACGACTTCAAAGGTGATTCCTGGCATACCGCACGCTGGCCTCAGGATCCCAATGGTTTTGGCGGCCAGCCCTACGATTTTCGCGGTAAAAAAGTTGGTGTTATAGGCACGGGATCAACCGGTGTTCAGGTCATTCAGGAAACCTCAAAAACGGCCAAGGAACTGTTTGTCTTTCAGCGTTCCGGCAACTGGTGCGCGCCGCTGGGAAACAAACCGCTGAGCAGAGAAGAGATGGAGGAAATTCGCGCCAGTTATCCCGATATATTTGCCAAATGCAAAGCCACTGCGGCGAGCTTTATTCACGACGCCATTGATAAATCAGTATTTGAAGCCACCGAAGAAGAGCGCGAAGCTTTTTTTGAAAAGGTGTATTGGCAATCCGGTTTTGGTATCTGGTTTGGCACCTACAATGACGTTTTATCCGACAGGGAAGCCAATAAAATATTAACGGATTTTGTTGCCAGAAAAATTCGCCAGCGAGTTAAAGATCCAGTTACTGCAGAAAAATTGATTCCCAAAGATCACGGCTTTGGTATTCGCCGTGTGCCGTTGGAAACCAATTATTACGAATGCTACAACCAGGACAATGTGCACCTTGTCGATCTCAAGGAGACACCCGTAGAACGTATTACTGCCAATGGCATCAAAACCATTGCCAAAGAATACGATTTGGATGTCATTATTTATGCGACAGGCTTTGATGCCATTACCGGCGCCTTAAAGCGCATTGATATTCGCGGTATTGGCGGCCAGTCGCTGAAAGAAAAATGGGCGCAGGGACCCTTAACCTATTTAGGTGCGCAAACTGTTGGTTTCCCTAATTTTTTCACCCTGGTGGGGCCTCACAGTGGTGCCAGTTTTTGCAATATTCCCCGCTGTATTGAAGATATCGTCGAGTGGGTTTCGGATTTTATCGAGTTTGCCAGAAGGCAGAATGTCAATTATATCGAACCTCTCCCAGAGTCTGAGAAGCAATGGACACAGCAGATTTATGAGGATTCCAAGGACAGTCTTTTCGCCGAAGTGGATTCCTGGTTTACTGGTAAAAATTACAACGATCCGGATGCAGTGAAAACCTTCCTTCTTTACTTGGGTGGCGGCCCCCAGTACAGGCAATTACTTGCCGATATCAAAAGTGAAAATTATTCCGGGTTTGTGTTGCGTTAAATCCCCTGCGATCACAGGCTTCAATAAAATAAGGTAATAAAAATGAATTCAAAAGGATCTACGGATATTTCGGTGAGCCCACTATTTCGGCCATTGACAGTGGGCTCCTTGATACTGAAAAACCGTGTGGTAATGGCGCCGATGACAAGGGCGTTTTCCCCGAACGGCGTACCCAGTGCAGAGGTGGCAGCCTATTACCGCCGACGTGCCGAAGGTGGTGTGGGTTTGATTATTACGGAGGGCACCTGGATTCCCCATGACACAGCGTCAAATGATCATTCGGTGCCCAATTTTTTTGGTCAGGATGCCCTCGCGGGATGGGCTGAAGTGCTGCGCCAGGTTCACAAGGCCGGTGGGCGTATCATGCCTCAGTTGTGGCATATCGGCATTGCCCAAAAGTCCGATGTCGCTGAAATATATGGCGATCGTCCCGATGTGCGCCTGTCGCCAATGGGACCCTCCGGGTTGATTCAAAAGGGAGAACCCGGGGGCAGAGCAATGACCCAGAAAGATATTGACGAGGTCAGTGACGCCTATGTCAAAGCAGCGATCTCTGCTTTTGAGCTGGGTTTTGACGGTGTCGAAATTCACGGTGCCCACGGCTATCTTGTCGATCAGTTTTTCTGGGAGGAAACCAACCTGCGCACTGACTGTTACGGCGGCGGTATTAGTGAGAGAACAAAATTTGCCGCTGACATGGTCAAAGAGATACGCCGCAAAACCAGCCCGGCATTTCCTATTGCACTGAGATTTTCCCAATGGAAGTTGCAGAACTATGATGCCCGTCCCTGGCCAAACCCCGAGGCGCTGGAGCAATTTCTCTCTCCTCTGGTGGATGCCGGCGTTGATATGTTCGACTGTTCTCAACGCAGGTTCTGGACAGCGGAATTTCCCGGCAGCGACCTCAATCTTGCCGGCTGGACGCGAAAAATATCCGGAAAACCCAGCATCAGTGTGGGTTCTGTGACCTTGTCGGAAGATATGACAGAGACGCTTTACAAGGGCCTCCCCGGGTCTATTTGCGACATGGGCGACCTGGTGGAACGAATGGCAAGGAACGAGTTCGATCTCATTGCTGTGGGTCGCTCATTGATTGCCAATCCCGATTGGGCAGATAAAGTCTCTGCGGGCAATGTTGCCGGATTGCAGCCATTTCAGCGGGATATTCTCGCTCGTCTTGAGTGAGGAATGACGTTCTTTTCCTGGAAGGATGTTGTGATTAACAGAAAAGTCAGCTCTTTAACCTGAATCTGTAGAAATACATCCTGAAATCCGGTTTAAAGTCACTCATGATGACGATATCCTGCTGAATAGGAGAGTAATCTCTTTCAATGATGCCCATTAGGTAAGCATTTGAAGTAAATCTCACTGCCAAATACTGTATGTGTTTGGCGCCAATGCCCAATACTTTGGCAGCACTTACGTCGCTCCGGAACTGCCAAGAATCTATGGAATGGAGGCAAAGCCCCAAAAACTACGCTGGGGCATGACCAGGTTAGGTAAGGGTTCTTTAATCTTTAAGGAAACTCTGATTAATGTCATTCCCGCGCAGGCGGGAATCTATAATTCGTTGATTTTTTTGGACTCCCGACTGCGCGGGCGTGACGAAAACAGAATTAGGGCGTGTCCTCATTTCAACTTGAGCCAAATGACTGTACAGGCCAGATACGCCATGGCTTTAAAGTTGCGCGCGAACTTCTCAAAGCGGGTTGCAATGCTTCGGAAGTGTTTAAGCCTAGCGAAGAGATTCTCTACCAGGTGACGAAGCTTGTAGAGGTGGGAATCGAACTCTGGATTTGGCTTTTTGCTATTGGATTTTCTCGGAATGACCGGATTCATACCGGCCGCCCTTGCACTCTCTCGAATGCTTTCGGCGTCATAATAGCCCTTGTCCGCGACAAAATGGTCAGCCGCGCCTACTTTTGCGATGAGTTGGTTCGCAACTTTGGCGTCGTGGACTTCACCCCCAGTGACTTCAAAATCGATCGGATTTCCATGCGCATCGGCGGCAACATGCAGCTTAGTGGTTGCTCCCCCGCGTGATTTTCCAATGGCGCGCTCTTCTCCACGCCGAGCTCCACTCGCATGCTGATGAGCGCGGACGTAACTTCCATCGGCGAATACCCACCCTGAATCAATTTCGCCTCGTAGCTCAAAAAAAATTCCGCCCACAGACCTTTGGCAGCCCAGCGGTTAAAACGGTTATAGGCTGTCTTCCAAGGGCAAAACTCTCGGGGAACATCGCGCCGGGGGGCTCCAGTGCGAAGTTTACACAAAATTGCCTCCATCACAGCTCGGTCATTCGGCCAACGATGACAACCTTTTGCTTTCAACGTTGCCTGAAGTTGCTCCCAAATTGAATCACTCAATACGTAGCGCGCCATCTGTACTCCCTTCCCCCCACCCTTGGTAAGGACAAAGAGTCTCACAGATTCACTAAAAATCAACTGGTTATGCGTGTTTTCTCAGAATGAGGACACACCCTAATCAGAGCTTCTTTAATCTTTAATCTTTAATCTTTAATCTTTAAGGCATCTCTGATTTATTAATGATTTCAGCGATAATAAGGCATCGCGTCGACCATAGCTGAGTTTTCCAAACATGAAGCAGCAATCCCTCACCGATGGCTTTGAGAAGTTCCGCAAGAAGACCC
>JALOAH010000020.1 GCA_023228865.1 Porticoccaceae bacterium
GGTAATGGCCGGGATGGTGAGGTTGCCCTTTTGGTAGGTATTGAGGGTGCTCCAGTTGCCAAGGATGCTTTGCAGTTGCGCCAGGCTCATGGCTCTGCGCTTGCCCCAGGGGTCGAAGCTGAAGGCTTCCACTTCGTTGCCACTTTCGTTGGTGATGACGGTAACACTGCCGAGATGATCTTTGTGCAGGTATCTTGTTTTGAGCGTGCCGGCACTGCCTGCGGTGCGATTGATGTAGGTGACGACGGTGTTGCCGGCAATGTTGTGACGCTCTTCGGTGATGTTGCCCGGCAGGGTGACTTTCTCATAGCCGCCGCTGTAGACGGTGCTGGTGGTGTTGCCGCTGCTGGTTTCGCTTTTGGTGAGCAGGTTGCGCTCGGGGTCGTAGGTCATGGTGCTGCTGGCACCGCTTTGGCTGATGCTCAGGGGTTTGTCAAAGGCGCTCCAGGTGACTGTTCTGCCATCACCACTGGTCAGGTTGCCGTTGGCGTCGTAGCTGTAGCTGGCGGTTTTGGTGCCAACACTGCCCGCGGTGATGTTGCACACAGCGTTAAAGCGGCTGCCCGCCCCACACTGGTTGCCGTAACTGTAGGTGCCTACCCCCGTTTTGGTTTTGATGTTGCCCAGGGCGTCGTAGGTGATCGCCACGGTTTGGGGTTGGCCGTTGCCAATGTCTACATGGCTTTGGCTCAAACGGTTGAGGCTGTCGTAGTCAAAGACTTCGGCGATGTTTTTGAGGATGTCGTCACGGCTGATGAGGTTGCCCAGTTTGTCAAAACCAAAGCTGAGGTTCTGACGGTTGTTGAGGGGCGTGTTGCCGGTGCTGACGCTTTGCAGGTAGCCGGTCTGGGCCTGATAGACGCGGCTGGTGGTCAGGCCGTTGCCATGGGTTTCGCCCGTGACGTTGCCCCGCGCGTCCATGGCGGTGGCAGTGTAGTAGTTGAGGCTGGTGGCGGCATTTTTGACCGTGGTCAGGTAGCCCCGAACGTTGTAGAGGTGCTGGATTTCCAGACGGTTGCTGGGACCTGGGTATTTGAGTTTGTCCAGCCGCCCTTTGCTGTCGTAGGTCATGTCGGTGACGTAGGCCGTCCCGGCAATGGTCTCGCTAACGCTGGTGTTGTGACCGTAGCTGGCGTCGTAGCTGTAGGTTTTGCTGTAGCTGTTCGGCCCGCTCACCTGGTGAAGCTGGCCTTTGCCCTTGCCGCTCGCGGTGTCGTACACCCAGGTGCTGGTGTGGGCGGCGTTGTGGTTGGCGCAGCCGTTGGTGGACTGGGTGCTCTGCCCCAAACTGGTGGCCAGGGTGCCGGTGTACAGATCCGCCCGTTTGATCATGCGACCCAGCTTGTCGTAGGCCATGCAAGTGACCTGGTTCTTGGCGTCTTTCTGGCTGATCAGTTCTCCCAGGCCATTGTAGGTGTAGCTCCAGTTGCCTTTGTTGGGGTCGTTCAGGGTTTTCTTGCGACCCAGTTCGTCGTAGCTGATAAGGGTGGCCGGTACGGTCAGGCCGGCAACCGCCGCCGGCGTCAGGGTGATCATCTGGCCAAAGGGGTCGTAGCTGTAGGTGATCGTTTTACCCGCGTTGTCGGTGACGCTCACCAGGTTGTCGAGGACGTCGCGCACTTCCACTTTTTGCTGGTTCTTGTCCGTGGTGTCGATCCGCGATGTGGTGGTCAGGCCGTTGTAGGTGACGGTGTCGGTGCGGTTGTTGGCGTCCACCGTCTGGATCGGGCGACCCAGAACGTCGTAGGTAATGGTGTTCCAATATACGGTGGCGCCGCTTTTGTAGGGCTCACTCACCTGGGTGTTGTGACCCAGGGCGTTGTATTGGTAGTCGACAAAGACCCAGACGCCATCAAAACCCAGGCTCGCCTCCCGCCGTTTGCGCCCCAGCATGTCAATGTATACGCGGCTGTCGCTGCCATCGGCGCCAAGGGTGCGAAGGTAGTAGGCGGTGTTGGCGGGACAGGCCGGGCTGGCGCCACTGCAGTCCAGGTAACTGCTGGTGGTGGTCACCGCATTGGCCAGGCCGTCAAAGGCCTTGGTGGTCAGTACGCGACCAAAGGCGTCGTAGGTGTAGCTGGTCTTGATGCCGTTGGGGTCGGTGCTGTCTTTGCGCAACCCGGCAGTGACAAGGGTGTCGGCATAGTAGGTATGGGTCAGGGTTTGGTTGAGGGCGTTGGTTTCGGTGGCGATGTAGCGCTGGGAGTTGTCGTAGGTCACCTTGCTGGTGCGGCTGACAAAATCCGGCCCCGACACGGTCACCGCCAGGTTGCGGCCATAGCTGTCCACCGTCGCCTGGCCGCTCTCGTTGACGCCATAGGCGGTGGTCTGCAGTACCGTCCCCGACAGGGTGCGAATTATGTCTTTGGTCTTTCTGCCCGTCGCCGCATCGTATTCAAAGGCCGACGACCGGCCACCACTGACACCACCCGCTGAGACGTTCACGGTGGTCTCCGTAAGCTGTCCCATCAGCCAGTTGGCGGGGTTGTTGGTGTACAGCATCCAGGTGGTCTTGGTGCGCTTGAGGGCGTTGCCCGCATCGTACACCTTGCTCTCCTGAGTGCGAATGCTGCTATTGCCCCAATAATAGATCTCATAGGGCGTCGGATTGGTGGCGACCTCCTTCGACATAAACGCGCCATTGAGATCCCGTTTGGTGATCGTGGTGGTTTTCACCCCAGGCACATAGCGCAGGCTGCTTCCCGATCCCACCGCCGGCACCTCCCAGGTGTTCACCGTGTCACTGAGCACCTGGTTGTTCGCCTGGTTGGTGGTAGTAAGCTGGATCAATGTGCCCTGCTTGCGCGCGGGATAGTCCTGGCTGAAAGTCGACACCGAACGAATGTTGGTGTCGTGGTTGATCACCGTCATCTGTTCAAAGCCGATGTTGCCCAACCCCTGTTGATGCATCAACAGGCGCTTGTAGCGGTAGCTGGCGCTGTTCAACCCCCCCAGGCCATTGCTCTGCTCCACCTTCGACACCAGGTAGCTGGCGTTCTGGACATTGATCACCGGATAGCTCGCCGCACTGCCCTTGTCGTAAAAATTCGGATCCGCGGTGTCGGTCAAAAAGCGGTAGCTGAATTTGGTCTGTACCCCCATGCCATTGGCCACCTGGGTCAGATAGTCCGGACGCATCCCGTTGTGCTTGCGCAGCTGCCAGGTGGTGCCACTCGCCAGCACCAAATCCGATAGCCCGTTGCCGACAATGTCCGCCACCAGCGGGTTTTTGTCCCATCCGGAATTGGCGATCGTGGTGGTTTGCAGGTCAAAACCATTACCGTTCGAGACCAGCACCCGCCAGGTGCTGCCCCCGTTGTACAACAGATCCGACTGACCATCGCCGTTGTAGTCAAACACCACCGCCTTTTCCCAATTCGTCGCGCCAATATCCACCCCATAGGCAACCTGCGCGGGCAGGAATTTTTCCCCATTGTTGAGACACACCAACAGCTGGTTGTTGTGGCGCTGCAAAAGATCCGGCAACCCATCTCCATTAATATCCAGTATCTTGCCATTGACCCCAAAACTGTTCTGACAACTCTGAACGATGCGGCGGTTAAATATGGACGTCCCTGTCCCCAGATACACATCGACAACCCCATTTTGACCCCAGATAAAATCATCCAACCCATCGCCATTGACATCCGCCACCCAACTTTCTGACGCCGGTGGCAAAGGCAAATTGGTGGCCTGGGCACCGCCAAAACCACTGGCACCCAAAAAATGGACATAGGTAACCCCAGAGGCGTACGACAACAAATCCTTGCGGCCATCACCGTCAACATCCAGAAGCTTCGCCCTGTCCGGAAAGCTGCCCGCATCAATACCCGTGTTGATACCACTGGCAAAGGTGCCGCTGGCGGTGCCTTTGTAAACCCACCATTTACCACTGACGATCGTTAACAGATCATCATTCAGATCACTGTCATAACGCAACGCCTTGGCATACTGCCAGTTCGCCGAAGGCGCAAGGGTCGACAGCTGGGAGCCCAGGGTCGTGCCATTGCTCAGCATCACACGCCAATAGCCACTATAGGGCTGCACCAGATCGCTGCGGCCATCGCCATTGACATCCATGATCTGGGGATTTTCCCCCCAGCCATTGTTGGGATTACTGGTATTGGTCAGACTCGAACTGAACCCCGCCACACCCGCCTCCCAGGTGATGGTGGTGGGCTTGACACAGGTACTGCCCACGCACTCCTTCACAGAGACGATGCGGGAGTCCTTGGTGACGCTGTTGTAGTCGTAGGTGAGCTGGAGTTCGCGAAGCTTGGTGGTGCTGCCTGAGTAGGTGGCGATGGTTTTGAGACGCTCGGTTTGCTGAAGCGGCGCACCCGCAAAATACCCCCGGGCAATATCCGTGCGCGGCTCGTAGGTAAAACGCACCGAGTTACGCGCCGTACCACTGACATAGTTGTAATCAATCCGACTGATACTGTGCTCGCCATCAACATCATTGTCGTTATAGGTAAACACCAGCTTGTTGCCAAAACGATCCTCCGTTTTGTTCACACCCCATTCGTAGCTGCGCGTCAGTGTCACCGTCGACGGCGGCTGTTGTTGGCCACCCGAATCCATGCAGTAAGGGAAAATGTTCAAAATGTAGATGACCACCTGACCCGCCGGACAGTAGCTATAGGTCTTCTCTGTACTGCTGCGCGCATTGGCGGTGTTGCCGTATTCATGCACCCGGCCATCCGCTGTCCATACCTTGAACCATTGCGGGTTGCGGGCATTGTTGCTCATGACCTTGGTGCTCGGGTCGTACATCTGCGTCCCTTCAGACCCGTAAGACACCACCTTGGTGATGCTGTCCATCTCGGTGCGATACTCCGTACCGTCGGCGCCGTAAACACCACTCACCGCCACCAGCCGCTGACCATCCAGGCAAAACTGGTCGTCTTCATCAAAATTAACGCCGTCCCGGTAACCGTCGCGTATGATCGACGTGGCGCAGCGGTGAATCAGCGACACCCCAGAAATGTCAAAACCCAAGCCCGCAATACCATTGCCGCCATTGCTGCTGTAACTCAACGCAACCTGCGGCTGAACGCCTTGAATACCGCCAGGTACATTCACCGCAATACTGTATTGGGCGCTACCGTCATTGCCCACGTCGTGCTGACCCGACAAGGCACCTAAATCAATACCCGCCAGCGCCGGAACAGAGGACAACCACAACGAGAAACCACACAAAAGCGCAGAAAGAGAAACAGCAGAAAGGCAAACACGAAGGCGGGAAAATCCCATGGCAGCAGTCCTTTGCAAAAGTGTTATTCATTCATCCACAACCGCGCTATCTTAATGGCCTATACCCCAGGCTTGTCAAGATTTTTTTTAGGTAACCAATGATTGCCTTTTTTTAAAAACCGTGTCAGGATTTTTGCGCACAAGGATTTTGAATTTCAATCAGCCTCTCTAGAAAGGACTCAACCCATGGCGACACTCATTCCTGCAACACCCGCTTTACTTCAAATTGCCACCTTTACGATCAAGGAAAAAAATCACAAGATCGCAATGATGGCAACTATGTTGGCCTTGTTAATTATTAGCGGCCTAGGCCATGCAGCTGATAAAGACCGCAATCGTGAAACAAACAAACTGAAACCTATCCCAAAGGAAGAGCTGCCTCTTCAGGCATTAACAGATATTTATTCGGGCTGTATTAACGCTAGCCTCCGCGACGACATTAAGAATGGCAAAACGACACTGTCTCTGGGTGAGGTTCGCAATATATGTCAGGAGGAGCGTAAAAATCTCTCACAAAAAATGTCTCCCGACGGCATAAACAGCCTGGATAATTTATTTGTGTCGACCTATAACGATTACCAGTCTGGGGAAAGGCAAACCATCCCAGAAACAAGCGAATAACCTTCCCCTAACAAGAGAACACAAAACGCAAAATTGCCAGTGATGGCAACGGATAAAACAATGGCGGTATTTGGCTACATAAACTATAGATTGCTAATCCGACAGCACGTACTTGGGTCGCACTTTTATCCAAAAAGCCTGATCACCAGATTCATGGTTATACGATTCATTCCACAGCTGCTGAGCCTGCTTGTTTTCGGTATCAGTTTCTCGGTTTTTTCGGTGCTGTTAACCAGGGATTTGAGCCTTGTAAAAGGCATGGAAACTGCCAAGGAAGTAAATCTACAAACAAATTCGGCAGCAAATGAAAACAATGACTCAAACACAGCTCTGGAATATGTTGCGCTTTTTGGCAATCCGGCACCAAAAATTCCATATGTAGAAACCCCGGTACCTGTCAGCAATCTGGCTTTAACTCTAAAAGGAACTTTCACCCACAATGATAGTAGCAAAGCGTACGCCCTTATTGAAAATGGAGGCACTACAGCCGCCTACAGGATGAGCGATGAGATTGCCCCTGGCGTACAGCTCTTGGCTATCTATTCAGGGAAAATCATTATTCTTCGCAACGGCATGCACGAACATTTAATTGTTAATCTTCTCAAAGGAGAGTTACCGGAGCAGAATGCAAAGCATTACCCATTGGTTGTTGAATCCAATATGCCTGATTTGCCCGGGCAACCAGTGAATACACTTCAGTCGAAAGCAAACAATAAATCAAAGGAACGAGAAGAAATGTCAGTTTCGGAACGCTTGCAAGCGTTGAAAGAGCGCCGTGCTATTGCCAATTAACCCTCTTACCTGGTACACAGGCGTGATGTTTTATCTAAAAATCATTCTCTATTATTTTTTCGTCTGTTGCGCCCTGCTTTCACATGGGGTTTTGGCTGAGCAAAATAATATCACCCTATCTCTTGATGATGCTGATATCACCGATTTAATTCGTTGGGCATCAGAAATTACCGGGAAAAACATTATCCTTCACCCCAATATTCAAGGTAAAGTCACCGTCCTTGCTCGCCAGCCAATGGATCAAGATGAGGCTTATCAGGTATTTCTTTCCACTCTGCAGGTTCATGGTTTGACGGTCATTGAAGAGAACGGTTCACTCAAAGTCATTCCCAATGCCCAGGCTAAAGAATCTGCAATTCCTCTTGTTGGTAACAATCCTGAAAATGCCAGCGAGGATATTGTGGTGCAAATCGTCAAGGTGAAAAATATTTCGGCTCTGGATTTAACCAATCTGGTACGCCCCTTGATTCCACAGTCCGGCTATCTTGCCGCTTATCCGCAGACCAACACGCTGATTATTGCCGATCGCGCCAATAATATTCAAAAGATCCTGTCACTCATTGACCGCATTGACCAGGCGGGCACGGTGGAAATTGAATTGATTCCTATCCAGTTTGCCAACGCCAATGCCATTATTTCCGTTCTCGGCAAGGTTCTTCCCGGTCAGGGGAATGGGCAGGAAGGCAATGGCGAATTTAAACTGGCCGTTGATGAGCGCTCCAACAGTATTTTGATGACGGGTGATCCTGTCACGCGCAACCAGGTAAAGGCGCTGATTCAGCGTCTGGATAAAGCACTGGATAGCTCTGGCAACACCCAGGTTATTCGCGTGCAGTATGCCAATGCTGCCGATCTTGTGCCCTTGCTGCAGACCGTGAGCGGCAGTGTTCAGAAAGGCGCGAAATCTCAGCATGTTGCTGATGTCGAGATTAGCATTCAGGCTCATGAACAGCTTAATGCCCTGGTAATTACGGCGCCGGCCAACGTTCTGAGCGCTATGCGCGGTGTTATCAGCACCCTTGATGTGCCCCGTGCCCAGGTATTGGTAGAGGCACTGATTGTGGAAGTGAGCGAAGATATCGCCCGCAACATTGGTGTGGAGTGGCAAACCAATCAGCCGGGTTCAGGTGAAGCGGTTTTCGGCGGCTTCAGTAATTTTCCACCAGATGTAAACCCGCTTTCCGTTCAAAATGGTATTGCCACTCTGGGAACCGGTTTGTCGCTAGGGTATTTTCGTGGAGGGTCTCTACGGGGAATTATTAATGCTCTTTCCGGCGAAACCAATGCCAACATTCTTTCTACGCCAACCATTGTCTCTCTCGATAACGAGGAGGCCGAAATTCTTGTTGGCTCCAATGTACCTTTTATTACTGGCTCACAACAACGGGCAGGAGATATTGATCCATTTCAGACTATACAACGCCAGGATATTGGCGTGACGCTGAAAGTCAAACCGCGCGTCAACAATGATAATTCTGTAACTCTGGAGATCGAACAAACTGTCGAAAGCATTGCCCCGACAACGGCCAGTACAGCTGATATTGTCACCAACAAACGGGAAATTAAAACCCGTGTATCCATCAATAACAACGAAGTTCTGGTGTTGGGCGGATTGATGCGCGACGAGCTCACCAATGGCGAAAACCGGGTGCCGGTGTTGGGAAAAATTCCTGTTCTAGGGCATTTGTTTAAAAGCAAATCGGTTAAAGCCACCAAAACCAATTTAATGGTATTTATTCACCCGCGCATTTTGCAAACTGGCGATAGTTTCGACAACCTGAGCCACGAAAAATACAACAGCATCCGCAACCGACAACTGGAGTTTAATCATGCCATTGACCAGTTTTGGCTGCCGGGCAACACGCCTACTTTGCCAGCTCTTGAAGAAACAGCGCCTTCGAATGCCGAAGAATAGGAGTTGATATTTTATGGGCACGCAGCTTCCTTTTGGTTTCGCGAAACGGCATCAGGTGTTATTACAAAGCCAGCATAGCCAATTGACCCTGAGCTATTCACCCAGTGCATCTCTGCACGCTCTCGCCGAAGGGCAACGGTTTGCAGGTGGCAGTGTGACGCTTGCCCCTGTGGATCAAGAAACTTTCAACCAGCTGCTCGCACAGTATTATTCCAACCGAACCAGTTCCGCCGAAACCCTGGCCTCTGATCTGGGAGGAGATATCAATCTGGCCTCCCTGGTTGATGCCCTACCCCAAACCACAGATCTCATGGAGCAGGAAGACGACGCACCGGTCATCCGCCTGATCAACGCCATGCTCAGCGAGGCCATTAAGGAAAACGCCTCCGATATTCACCTGGAAACCTTTGAACATTATATGAGTATCCGCTTTCGAGTGGACGGTGTATTGAGAGAGATCCTCAACCCCAGCAGAGCGTTGTCATCGATGTTGATTTCCCGGTTGAAAGTTATGGCAAAACTGGACATTGCCGAAAAACGCCTGCCTCAGGATGGCCGCATCAGTTTAAAACTGGCGGGGCGGGAAATTGATGTGCGTGTCTCCACTCTGCCTTCCAATGACAGTGAGCGGGTGGTATTGCGTCTGCTGGAAAAGCAGCTCAAGCGCCTGAATTTTTTAGCGCTGGGTATGCAGGAAATTGATGTGGCACGCATCAACAAACTATTGCACCGCCCTCACGGCATTCTCCTGGTAACCGGCCCTACCGGATCGGGTAAAACCACAACGCTCTATGCAGGATTGCAGTCCATTCAGTCTGGGAGCATCAATATTCTCACCATTGAAGACCCAGTGGAATATAACCTCGAAGGCATAGGTCAAACGCAGGTCAATACCAAGGCTGGAATGAGTTTTGCCAAAGGCTTGCGCGCCATTCTTCGGCAAGACCCCGATGTAGTGATGGTGGGCGAAATTCGCGACATTGAAACAGCGCAAATTGCCATTCAAGCCAGTTTAACCGGGCACCTGGTGTTGTCCACGCTGCATACCAATACCGCCATCGGCGCCATCACCCGCCTGGACGATATGGGTATTGAACCTTTTTTACTGTCGTCGAGCCTGATCGGCGTACTGGCGCAACGGCTGGTACGGGTGCTGTGCCCCCATTGCAAAGTGGCGCACAACGCCGACGACAAAGAACGCAATCTCTTGAAACTGAACGCGTCTGCCAGTGACCAGAACCCAATCAGTCTCTATTCACCCTCAGGCTGCCACCATTGCAACCATCTGGGCTACCTGGGTAGAACCGGGGTTTATGAACTGGTGGTGGTTACCGACTCACTGCGTAAATTGATTCACGATCGTGCGTCAGAAGTGGATCTTACGGCAGAGGCCAGAAAAAACTGCACCAGTCTTTTTGACGATGGCAGGCGTCAGGTTCTCACCGGTGTTACCAGCCTAGAAGAACTGATGAGAGTCAGCCAGGAAAACTAATGGCAGCCTTTGACTATATTGCTCTGGATCAACATGGCCACAAGCAAAGGGGGATTATTGAGGCTGACAGCCCCCGCAGTGCCAGAACATTATTAAGGGACAAACAGTTAATCCCTCTGGACGTCTTTGCCGCCAAGGAAAAATCACCCACCAATGGCAGGGTTATTGTTCCCGGAGGGTTGTCCATCAACGATACGGCGCTGTTCACCCGCCAGCTGGCAACCCTGCTCCAAGCCGGAATACCTCTTGAAAGCTGCCTGGATGCGGTCGCCCGACAGGCTGAATCACAAAGAGTCAAACGCACCCTGCTGGCGCTACGATCCCGAATTCGCGAGGGCTTCAGTCTCGCCGATAGTTTGAAAGACTACCCACGCACCTTTTCAACACTTTACCGCGCTACCGTCAGCGCCGGTGAACGCACAGGGCATCTGGATTTAGTGTTGGATAAGCTGGCGGACTATACGCAGAGCCAGCAACAATTTCGTCAGCACATTCAACTGGCGCTTATCTATCCCATCATTTTGGTAATCCTGTCCCTGTTGATTGTCACAGGATTGATGATGTTTGTCGTTCCCGAAATTTTGGCAGTAATCATTGAATCCGGTCAGGCTCTGCCGCTTCCTACCCAGCTTTTGGTAAGCTTCAGCGGCGCCTTGACCGATTACGGTCTGGTTATCGGCTTTGTCCTCATTGTCACCTTTGCAGCAGGGCGATTTTTACTCAGAAAGCCGCGCATTCATTTTTTATGGCATCGACAACTATTAAATATCTGGGGGCTTAAACGTTTTAGCCGTGGTGCCAATGCCGCTCGCTATACCAGTACACTCGCCATCCTGATTGAAAGTGGCATCCCTCTCAACGAAGCCATGCCTATCGCTTCCGAAGTCTGCTCTAATAGCGTTTTCCGCGACGCCACAAAAAAAGCACAGCAGAAGGTTCAGGAGGGACGAAGCCTGAATCTGGCCTTGGAAGAAACCCGGCTATTCCCGCCCATGATTCTGCAATTAATCACCAGTGGCGAGCAAAGCGGCAATCTTTCTGGGATGCTTAACCGCGCAGCCAAAAGCCAGGAATCAGATCTTCGGCAGAGAGTCACTACTTTGGTCAGCTTGTTTGAGCCCATGACACTGCTGATGATGGGCGCTATGGTTCTGGGCATTGTACTGGCAGTACTACTGCCGATCTTAAACTTAAATCAGCTGGTGAAGTGAGCATGAAAAAACAATCGGGGTTTACCCTTATTGAGATTATGGTGGTGGTCGTCATCATTGGTGTCCTCGGCGCTCTTATTGTACCCAGCATTATGGGACGTGCCGACGACGCACGTATTACCGCCGCAAAAAGCGACTTGCGTGCCATTGGCAACGCCTTAAGCCTCTATCGACTGGATAATTTTAATTATCCCTCCACTGATCAGGGTTTAGATGCACTGATTACAAGACCAGGTGATCAGTCCGAGGCGCCAAACTGGAATCCCGACGGTTACCTTAAAAAACTGCCCAAAGATCCCTGGGGCAGAGCCTATATTTATATCAGTCCAGGCAGTCATGGTGCTTTCGATCTTTATTCTTTGGGTGCCGATGGCCGTGAAGGTGGTGAGGGAAAAGCCGCCGACATTGCCGATTGGGAATAATCAATGACTCTTAAACTCTTGCTGCTGACGATACAGCCCAAACAAGGAGGCATTTATTCCCACAGAGGTTTTACCCTTATTGAAATGCTGATGGTTATTGTGATTATTGCCGTGCTCACTGGTGTAGCCGCGTTTTCTATAAACAGCACTGATGCTCGACGCATTAATGGTGAAGTCGCGGAATTGAGAATAAAACTGAATCACCTGATGACCCAGGCGCTCATCCATCAGCAGGATTTCAAATGGCTGTACGACCCGGAACAAAAGCGCTGCCTTATTTATCAGATGGGGGATAATGGCGAGTGGCGCGCCATTGCTAATCAGCAAGGTTACGGCTGTACTTTTAATGTGGTGGAAAACATTGACCTGGCATATTTTGGTTATAACAACAAAAGTAACGTCAGGCCGGATTTAAGCGCTAAAAATCACGAAACAGACAAACTGTCGCCGACGTTGTATTTTTTTTCCTCTGCGGAGTACACACCATTTGAGATGAAGCTGACAGGCCGCGACAACACAGGATTCAAATTAACCGGTGATGGCATTAATGACATTATCATGAAGCCCATTAGCCCATGAAACATGGATTTCGACAGCCCTGCCAAGGCTTTACCCTCCTTGAATTGATGGTTGCCCTGACCGTGATTGCAATTGCCGCCCTGGCCATTGTGAAAAATACCACCCAACTGGTGCAGGATCAGCAGCGCCTGGAGGACAAAACCCTGGCGCTGTGGTTGGCGGAAAACCAACTAGCAGAGATACGTCTTACCCAACTCTGGCCGTCGACAGGCATTAAAACCCGCCAAGTCACGGTTTCCCAGCGGGAGTGGCACGTTGCCACAGAAATAACAGATACCCCTTTATCGACATTGCGCAAAGTAGAAGTTCGAGTCACCAGGAGCCATCGGGCAAACAATGCCGACAGTGCCAGTATCATCAGGCTAGTCGGCTACATGGGCGAACACTGATGAGTCGCCAGAATCGAGGATTTACTCTCTTAGAGCTAATGGTCTCCCTGGCAATTTTTGCGGTTATCGGTGCCGCCAGTTGGCAGATAATTGACCGGGTGATCATAACAAAAACCGCGCTGGAAAAACGCTCTGCGCAACTGCAACAATTGCAGAAAGGCCTGTGGATATTGAGCCGGGATATAAGAGGGATTATTAATCGCCCAGTTCGTGACAATCACGGAAACTTCGAGCCTGCCATGACATCTCTGATTCCCGGTTACGATCTGATATTCACCCGTCAGGGCTGGCCAAACCCCATGGGAGAGAAACGCAGCAATCTGCAACGGGTAGCTTACAGCCTCGAAACTGACAGCAATGGCCGTAAAAATCTGGTGCGCCATTATTGGTGGGCGCTGGATCGCGCACCTGGCACAGAGGCTCGGCAACAGGTTTTAATCTCCGAAATCAATGCGCTGAGCGTTCAATTTATTGACACTATGGGCATCACCGAATTTTACTGGCCTCCCCACAACGACAACAATAAGTCTCAGGTTTTAATCAGACCGCCAATACCTGCTGGAATCAGAATACGCTTGGACACAGTGCTTTTTGGCGAACTGGAGCGAGTGTACAGTCTGCGCGACATGGAGCTGCTTCCGTGAACTGGAATCAGCGGGGTATTGCACTTATCAGTGTTCTGTTTGTTGTGGTGGTCATCACTCTTCTTTTGTCACAGCTTTTAACGCAACGCTGGAGTGATATAGAACACACACGATGGCTGGTTGAAGATGCTCAAGCTTATCAATATGCTCTCGGCGGAGAACAACTGGCGCGACAGATTCTCTATGATGACCAGCAAAACCTCAAAGCCCAAGGACTCTTTATATCTCCCCTGCCGCGACCAATATCGATGTATGAACCCGATCATGGCGAAATACGCTTAAAAATAACCGATCTGAAAGGGCTGATAAATCTCAACAGCATCAATAGCGGTGGAGAAACTCTGATCAATAGGTTTATGACTGAATTCCTCCAGCAACCACAGGGCACATCAATTCTGGGAGACTGGATTGATAACGACAACCTGCCCAGACCTGGGGGTGCAGAGGATAGCGATTATCTCTCCTCGCAGCCGTCTTACCGGAATGCAAACCGCAATTTAACCGATTCCAGCGAACTCCATGCTCTCGAAGGAATGAATTCCGACCTGCTTAATCAGACAGAACACTGGTTGGTGGCATTGGACAATTCACCGACAATAAATATTAACACCATGCCTTCACAGCTGGTGACTCTTATTCATCCGACGATTTCTGCATCTGAATTTGAAATTGCAAGAAATTCATTCCCTTCAGGTTTCGGCTCAGTTGCAACGTTTATGACTTCTGAGCTTATGGCTGGACTAACTTTCGACGCTTCGTTACTGACCACGACCTCATCATTCTTTAGTGCCAGTGTTAGTGCCAGCGCTGGAAAAACAGTTGTCAATCTATCCAGCCGTTTTCGAATAGATGGGGCGACAGGGAAAATTATTTTGCTGGATAGAAATTTTTTAATTCAGCCAACATTAAAAAGGCAACTCCTTAATCAAAACCTTGCCAGTAGTGATCTTCACAGCCATCAGGTAAATGACCATGATGTTAACCCTACTTTTTAAGCATAAAATTGGCGACGATATATCAAAAGCAGAAATCCTTTATTGGCTCTGCGCGGCTGATGTTTACGGCAATACCTCCTCTGATCAAATGGAAACACACCAAAATAGCGATCATCACCTGTCAACTCTCGAACAAGGTGGAATCATCTTGGCCGAGCTGCCGAATATTCTTGGCAACAGGGTGCCCTCTCGAGTCACCGTGTTAATTCCTGGACAGTTTGTTACTTGCCTGAATGTTGCTTTGCCCAAAGGCGTAAAGCGCCACGCTGACCGTGCAACTCCCTATCTGATTGAGGAAGATCTAGCAGCCCCCATAGAGTCTTTTCATATTGCTATTGGAGAAATCGACTCCGACAATAATGCCTTGGTGTTTGCTATAGATCGTTATTTAATGGTTGATTATGCCAAGGCTATAGGGGAACTCCCCTGGCCTGTGGATTGCCTAATTCCCGATTATTTGATAGTGCCTACCGGCAAGAAGCCACGCTTTGCCCGATGTGTGGATAAACTTCTGCTCAGGCTGCCTAACGGCACAGGTTTCGTTTTGGAAACAGATAGCCTTCCCGATATTGTCAACCCCTCAGATTGGGAGGAATTCCCCATAGAGGATCTTGAGCGGCATATTGCCAAATGCTCAGGTGCGTTGACATTGCTTCAGGGGGAATTTAAATCTCATGCACAACCTCCTAGTCGAAGCTGGATTAAAACGGCGGGCTTTTCTGTGGCAGCCTCTCTTTGTCTTTTTCTTGTTTATTTCGCCGCCGCTGGGCTGTATTTTCAGCAACAATCTGATTCACTCAAGGCTGAAGCCAGACAATTATACAAACACCTATTTCCTGAAGACAGACGCATTGTCAATATTCGCCGCCAAATGGAGGGGCATTTAACCAATAAACAAACAGTAAGTTCAAGTGCCTTTTTTATACGCCTTGGCGAACTTGCCGGTGCTGTCGGCAATGCTGGCGAAGCAATTCAATTTCGTCATCTACAGTTTGATCGCAAGGATAATCATCTTGTTGCCGAGCTACAAGCAGGTTCTATCAATGTCGCCAATAACCTGCGGCAACAGATAAAAAATCGTGGTGGCAACGCCGAGCTGCTTTCAGTAACCAAAAATGATGAAGGTATTATCGCCCGAATAAAGATAGGCGGCTAAAATGAAATTTTTCTTGGAAAAACTGGTTAATCTCTATACATCTTTGAGTGAGCGGGACAGAAATGCAGCAAAATTATTACTATTGTGTTTCCCAGCGTTAATTTATTTTGCTGTTATTCAACCTCTTTATCACAGCTACCAGCAATCGCGGCTCGATTTTGAGAGCTCTCAAGCCTTATTAAAATGGATGTTAGACAATCAAGAAAATGTGGCACCACAGAAAAAACAGTCTGAAAATTTCACCGCGGGTAATGACTTGATTCAAACCCTGTCAATTAGCGCAGATACCATGGCGATCAGTTTTGATCGCATCCAACCTCAGGGAGACCATAGTGTGCGGTTCTGGATTCAGGAAATAGCGTTTGACAAGCTGGTAATGTGGCTATCGGCGATCAATAAGCAAGGCCTTAGCATTGAGACTATCAGTATTGATAGAACCCTAAACTCAGGAATCGTTAGCGTACAGTGCTCGCTGCAAAGAATTCATCCTTAAATCCCCCTTGTTTCTTTAACTGCAATGCAGCTCAACTGTCATCATCAACCCCCTCCGTCACCACGCAGTTTCTTCCCTGGTGTTTGCCTCTATAGAGAGCGTCATCGGCCAGCCTGATAAGTTGATCAACGCTGGTCACAGCTGTACCGCGAGCCCCCGCCACGCCCAGAGTAACACTGAGAGGGTTGGCATTGCTGGCGCCGTAGAGGATATTGTTTTTCAGTATGCAGAGTCTTATGGATTCAGCGACCTTGGCTGCGCCTTCGATATTGGTGTCCGGCAGTATCACCATGAATTCTTCGCCGCCAAAACGCCCCAAGAGATCTGTTTGGCGCGCCATGCAGGATTGAATGATATCCGCCACCTGAATTAAACAGCGGTCACCGGCCTGATGGCCGTGGTTGTCATTAAAGCGTTTAAAAAAATCCACGTCGATCATGATTACAGAAAGCCAGGTGTCAGTGCGTCTGGCTCTGGCAATTTCGCGGCTGAGGATGATTTCGATGCCGCGGCGATTCATGATTTCTGTGAGGTAATCCGTAATGGATTGTTTTTCAATTTTTTCCAGCAGCTGCTTTGAGGTCGTGGCAAACAGCCATACTACCCAGGTTGATACCAGGCATAACGCCATAAGCGCAATGAAGCGCCCCAGCAACATGGTTGCCGATGTATTGGTATTTGGCGGCAGAATGCCGACAATATCGACAAAAACAAGGCCACTCAGTATTAAAGTCACGAGCACCAGAACAACAACAGCGGCGCGGGAATTAATCAGCAAAAGGGCAAAAATGGAAATCAGCGGCGCCAATAACACCACCGGTCCCCAGAAGCCATAATTATTGAAACCGCCAAAGGCAAGGCCGAATAGCAGCAGTGAAATCAACAGCCAGGCGGCAATATCCAGGGAGCCGCCACGGCGAAGGTAGACAAGGTTCCAGACAGCACCGGCTACAACAATAAAAGCGGGAATCGGCGGACTCTCGAAACCTGTAATGACCTGTTTTAAGAGTGTCAGAATAATAACGAGAAAAATAATGACTGCATTGGTATTGAAAATGAGACGGCGGCGATCCAGCAATGGCGAGAAAATCATTCTGTTGCCTTCAGTCATTAAAACCCACTACCAGCACGTCGATCACGGGGAAGCATAGGAGCCTATGCCCAGCAGAATCTGTTTCTATCATAAAATTGCCAGTTGTGATGACGCGATCAATATTGTAAAAAAAAATCGCGAACTCTTGCATGAGTGCGCGCCAATTTAGTGTTTTTCACCCTGGCAAACGGCGCAAGCCGGATTGACCACTATGTTAAAGCTCGACCATTGATCCCTGAGACCATCGTAGCGCTGCATTCTACCGTGATTTATGGGTTTTCCCGTCAACGCCTTGATGGTTGCCGTGGCCTGCAGGCTGCCCATGGTTCCCAGCACAGAGCCAACCACACCGCTGTTGGCGCAGTTGGCAACAGGGGCGGGAGAACCTTCGGGAATGGCGCAGGCCAAACAGGGGCTTTGCTGTTGCCGAAAATCAAAGCTCACCAATTGGCCTTGCCAGCCCATGGCTGCGGCACTCACCAACGGTGTTTGAGTTTGCAGGCACTGGCGGTTCAACCAGTGACGCGCTTCAAGATTGTCGGTGCAGTCGAGCACCAGGTCATAATCGTTGTTCGCCCACAGATTATCATTCGCCTGCTGCTGAAACGCCTGAATATCCAGCCCCGGATTCAATGCCAATAAATGTTCCCGCCCACAGACCACTTTGGCCTTGCCGCAATCGTCGTCGCGATAAAGAATCTGGCGTTGTAAATTGGTGAGTTCAACGCTGTCGCCGTCGCACAGACTGAGATGGCCGACCCCAGCTGCCGCCAGATACAATGCCACCGGGCATCCCAAACCGCCGAGGCCAACAATCAGCACCCTGGCTTGCAGGAGCTGTTCCTGACCAGCTTCACCCATATCCACCAGCAGCAGGTGGCGGCTGTAGCGTATAAAATCCCGGCCGCTCAGTGGCATCGCAGTGACTCCAGTAATTGGTCTGCCTTAATCAGGTCTTGGGGTGTATTGATATTGAAAAAAGGATCGGGCTCCGTCGGCGGCCAATCGACAAAAACCGTTGGCAGCTCGCTGAAAAGCCCTTTCAGGCCGCCTTGAGGCTGCTGGCGAAGCCGCGCACCAACGGTGCTCGACACCGCCCGGCGCCACAGGCTAAAGGTTGGTTGCAGTTGGCCGCCGTAACGGACACAGGCGACGCTGGCGTTACTTGCCGCCAGGGCTTCAGCGAGCACGGCCACAAGATTTTCGGGCAAAAAGGGGCCGTCACAGGGCACCATGGCCAGAGCTTCGGCGCTGCTATTGTGCTGATCCAGGTATTCAAATGCGGCCACCAGACCCGCCAGGGGGCCCGGATAACCCGCAAGGCTATCGGCAACAATATTAAGGTTGTGGCCGTCAAGCTGTGGAAGGTCGCGATTGAGATTAACCAGCAGCGTATCCACCTGGGGCTGCAATCTGTCGATCACCCGCTGCAGCAGCAGCTCGCCGCCAATCACTGCCGTGGCCTTGAACTGGCCAGCCATGCGGGAGGAGAGACCACCGGCGAGAATCACTCCGGCAATGGCTTGCAGTGATGTCATTCCTGTTTATCTCCGCCGTCCATTTGCCAGCGCGCAGCGGCGGCGCGGTCAGACTCCTTCATTTCCAGCCATTGCTCGCCACTGGCGGAGAAGGTTTTTTTCCAGAATGTGGCGCGGGTTTTGAGGTAGTCCATCAAAAAACTGGCGGCGGCAAAGGCGGCTTCGCGGTGAGCGGAACTCACCGCCACCAGAACGATCTGGTCGCCGGGCAACAACTGCCCTACCCTGTGGATAATGCAAACGTCCTGAATCGGCCACTGCTGTTCCGCCTCGTCGACAATGGCCGCGAGCAGCCGCTCGGTCATGCCGGGGTAATGTTGCAAATAGAGGCCTTCGACGCTGCCGCTGTGGCTGTCGTTATGGTCATCAAAGTCACGAACCAGACCTGTGAAGGTGACAATGGCGCCACTGCTGGTGGTGCGCAAGCGGTCATATTCTGCCTGAAGATTGAAATCCGCTTCCTGAACGCTGATTTTTACCATGGTGCCTGCTCGTTTTCTTTGCTATCGATCATGCCAGGATTGTAACTGCCTACCTTGTCACTATTTGCTTTTATGCGCCAGTGTGTGGGCATGTTGCTCCCAGTGGCGGCCATCAAATTTGACAATTATGACATCCTTGGGAAGCACATCCACACAGTTGAGATTAATATCCACGCCATCAGGATTGGAGCGGGGAATATAAAAGGATTTGATGCCGCAGTGGCAACAAAAAAGATGTTTCGCGACACCGGAATTAAAACCATAGGCAATCAGGGCATCATTTCCAGACAATAAACGGAAATTCCTTTTCGGAACGATCAGGTGCAGGTAGCCGGATTTTTGGCAAATGGAGCAATTGCAATCTTCAACCTCCACGCTGCCAGGCGCCGAAAAGTTGTATCTGACAGCACCGCAGTGACAACCGCCGCTATAGTCAACCACAGCATCGCCCCCAGTCGCGACCGTCAGCCACCGGTAACCGGCGGCAAAAATGCCACTTCGTCACCGTCGTTAACCCTGGTTGTTCTGGCGACAATGTTCTGATTAACCGCCACCATTACCTGGGGTTCGCTCACCTGGTTGTGGAGCTGGGGAATTTCTCTGGCGAAATAGCGGTAAATATCCTCAACGCTGGCAATGCCGTCGGCGCTGATACTGAGTTGATCCCCGCTTGCGACAATTTCGCCAAACTTGCCAAAGAGACGAATGTTGATCATTGTTCCACCCCTGGGCTGGCCGTCTCCATGCGCCAGGTTCCCGACTTTCCGCCTGTTTTTTCAAGCAGGCGGATATCCTTGATGACAATGCCCTTGTCGATGCCCTTGCACATATCATAGGCGGTCAGGGCGGCGACGGACGCGCCGGTGAGAGCTTCCATTTCAACACCGGTTTTGCCGGTGGTTTTGCACAGCACCGCAATGGAGAGCTGCTTGGTTGTTTCATCCAGATCGATATCCACGGAAATCTTGGTCAGTGGCAATGGATGGCACAGAGGGATCAGATCCGCGCATTTTTTGGCAGCCTGAATGGCGGCAATCCGCACAGTGGCAAAAAGGTCACCCTTTGGCAGGCTGTCGGCCATCAGGGTTTCAAACACGCTATCGGGTAGTATCACCACCGCCAGCGCAATCGCCGAGCGCGCGGTGTCAGTTTTGCCGGACACATCCACCATATGAGCTTCGCCCTTGGTGTTGAGATGGGTGAGTTGGTTCATAACATAGGCATAAAGTCAGTGACCGGGAGATGTTAACACAACTGCAGCCGGACTTGATGGCCATTGGTGGTAAACCCCTCACTGCCAAAGCAACAACAGGGTGATCAAATTGGTGAGTGCCAGCACAACCACCATAGTTTTCCACAGAAAAACCCGGTCTTTTTTCCGGTTCAGGGCGCGCCTGCTGCCGTCATAGGCCGGATTGGGGTTTTTGATGTCGGCGACGAATTCCGTCAGTGCGGCGTAACGATCTTCAGGATCCATACTGAGAGCCCGCTGAATGGCGCCATCGAGCCAAACAGGCACCAGGGAATTGAGCTGGTAGCTCGGCGTATAGGTGAGGCGGGCAAAATCCTGTTCGCTGCTGCACTTGCGATAATGATCGCCAAAGGGCAATTTGCCGGTGAGCAGTTCGTAGAGAAGAACGCCGAGGGAAAACTGGTCGCTGCGTTGGGAAATAGGGGCATTTAGCAGATATTCGGGGGCGCAGTAATCGCGGGTGCCGAGGAGTTTTTCGCGGTTAATGCGGGTTTTGATTTCACCGACACCGGAAACATGGCAGGAGCCAAAATCGAGGATTTTGATGCCGTTTTCCGAATAGATAATATTGTCGGGTTTGATGTCCTGGTGAAGCACATCGCGGCGGTGAAAGGCGCGCAAACCGGAAATCACCTGGGTAATAATGTTCTGGGCATCCACCACCGATAACCGGGTTCGCTCCCGCAGCAGCTGACCCAGGGTCGGCCCCGACACATAGTCGGTGAGGTAATAAAGAAAGGTTTTGCGGCCGGGGGCTCTGACAACAGCAACCACGTTACTACTGTTGATTCTGCTGCCCACCCATTCTTCAAGGATAAAGCGCTCTATGTAGGCGGGGTCGTCTTCAAAGTTTGCCGAGGGCGCCTTGAGCACCGCACGGCGGCCATTTTCTTCGTGTTGAACCAGATAAACTTCACTGCGGGTTGAGGCGTGAACTTCAGAAATGACCCGCCAGCCATCAATAATCATGCCCGCTTTGAGTGGCGGCGGAAAAGGCAACCGGGAAACGCTGGCAAGCAGATCCGTCGGCAATGGTTCGCCGGGGTGAACCACGCGCACAACCTGAATACTGAGATTGTCGTCGCTGCCACGGGCTGCGGCCATGGCTGAAATCTGTTCACAGGCGCTGTCAAGATCTGCTGACGACTCAACGGTCGCAGAGAGTGCGGCGAGAATATCCCTATCGTTTAGCCACTCGTGAACACCGTCGGTGGTCAGCACAAAAATATCATTGGCGTCGAGATCGAGGCGGTGAAAATCCACGTCGAGATGAATATCAATGCCCAGGGCGCGAGCCAGATAGCGCTGCCCCTTGCCGACCACCATGGTGTGATCCCTGGTAATCTGCTCAATCTGATTGGCGCGAATACGGTAAATACGGCTGTCGCCGACGTGGAAAATATAGGCGCTCGCCGATTTCAGCACCAGGGCGCTAAACGTGGTGATATAACCTTTTTCGGGATTGACATAGCTGAGCCCCTGGCCATAAAGCCATTTGTTGAGGGCTGAGAGCACCTTGCTGCCGGAGGTTTCCACCGACCAGGTGTCGTGGGTGGAATAATAGTCGGAGACAAAGCTGGTGGCCGCTGTATTGCTGGCTTCTCTACCCCCTTCGGAAGCGCTGACGCCGTCGGCAATAACCGCAACCACACCTTTGGTGGTCAAGGCATTGCCGGCGGGGATTCTGATGGCAATGGCATCCTCGTTAACCGCCTTGATCCCCGCGCTCGAATATTGACCGACGCTGACATTGAGCGAAGAGTTCAGGTGGTCAAGGGACATCGGCAAATCTCGCTTTTAGTGGTATTTCAATTTGATTTTGTCCCATATCATTTATTAGGATTCCGTCGGACTCAGGACTTCCCTCACTACCAACGCCGAAGTCCAACAGCCTCCCAGGAAACCCGCTGGGAAAATCTGAATCCGCCATCGCCAGCAGGGCAGGCTCCTACGAAAAAACCTTCCGCCGCCAGGAGTACATTTTCCCCGCAACCCCTTTCCCGTAGGAGCCAGCCCTGCTGGCGATGCCCAGAACGAGGCAAAATATCATATTGAAGGAGTACCAGGTTTCTGCGCCAGCCTGAATAACCTTCCCGACGCGTTCGACCTCGCGCTAATCTTAACTCACATCGATCAGATGCACTGTGCCATCGGGAAGTACTTCGGTGATATGGCCGTTGGGCTCCGTAATCAGCTGCGCCAGCGCCACCACACCGATGGCGGAAAGGCCGATGACCAAAAAGAAGGTGGATGCGTCCACAAAAGTGAAAATAGTCAGATAAGTAACAGCACCCACATTGCCAAAGGCGCCCGTGAGCCCGGCTATCTGGCCAGTCATACGGCGTTTGATCAACGGCACGATGGCAAATACCGCACCTTCACCGGCCTGAACAAAGAAGGAACAACACATCACGGCGACAACAGCAAAAATCAAAGGCCAGGAGCCATTAATCTGGGATAACACCAGATAACCCACACTCAACCCGGCAATCAGCAGTGTCAGTGATTTACGGCGGCCAAACCTGTCACTGAACCAGCCGCCACTGGGGCGCGCCACCAGATTCATAAAGGCAAAAGCACTGCCCAAGGCACCCGCTGCCGCCAGCGACATGCCCTCAAAGGTTTCGAGAAAAAAGGCCGGCAGCATGGACACCACCGCGAGCTCTGAACCAAAGGTAACAAAATACGCCCAGGCAAGTACGGCAACCTGCTTGAATTCGTATTTGTCAGACTCGTCGATACCGTGCTCCAGCATTTCCCGGTTCACTTTGCGAATCTGGCTGAACTGAAAAACAAACAGAACCACAAAGAGACCGTAGAGAATATAGGCCGTGCTATCCGTGATTAATGCCGTGCCAGAGGGCGACAACTTCCACACCAGCACAGAGAGAATGATATACATGGGCACGTTCATGGCCACATACAGCCAAAAATCCCTGGGGCTGGAGACTTCGAGACCACCGGATTTTTTCGGCTTGAAATAGGTTGACCCCTTGGGGGTATTGCGGGCTTTGATGTAATAGAAAATACCGTAGAAAAACGCCACAACACCGGTCAGGAGGATCGAATAACGCCAACCGTCTTCACCGCCAAACACCACCACCGCAACCGTTGGCAGGGTAAAAGCCGCCGCCGCAGAGCCAAAATTGCCCCAGCCGCCATAAATACCCTGAGCCAGCCCCACGGATTTTGCTGGAAACCACTCCCCGACCATGCGAATGCCGATAACAAAACCGGCGCCGACGAAACCCAGCAAAAGCCGCAGCAGCGCCAGCTGTTCATAGCTTTGCGCAAAAGCAAAGGCGGTACAGAAAATCCCCGCCGACACCAACAGAATGGCGTACACATGGCGCGGACCAAAACGATCCACCAGCATGCCGATAACAATTCGCGCCGGAATGGTCAGCGCCACATTGAGGGTGAGCAGGGCTTTCCACTGATCCCCAGTCATATCAAAGCTGGCCATGATCAAGGGTTTTAGGGGGGCATGATTAAACCAGACCACAAAAGAAAGGAAAAACGCCACCCAGCTCAGGTGCAGGGTGCGAATTTTCGGATCCTGTAAGTCCAGCAAATTCACAGTTGATGACGACATAATCAATTCTCGGCTTGTATCCACTCTTGAAGCCCTGCCCCTGATGCCTTTTTGCAAGACATTCCAACGCAGGCGTTATTTATAACCAGGTGACAACCCCTATCAGGACGACAGGGCAACTACAGCCTGCAAACTGTTGCGATGGCTGACCACATCGCCGACCACAATCAGCGCCGGTGACGGCAGGTCGCTACTGGCAACCACCGCGCCGATATCGGCGAGGCAGGCAACCACCAGCTGCTGATCGCTGCAGGAGCCATTGGCAATAACGGCTATGGGGGTATTCGCTGCTTTGCCGCGGGCAATAAGTCCGGCAGCAATTTCAGCCACCACCGACAGCCCCATATAAAAGACCAGGGTTTGATCTTCTTGCAGAGCCAGCTGCCAGTTGAAATTCAACTCGCCATTGCGACGGTGGGCGGTAATAAAGGTGAGCGCGTGGGCGCAATCCCTGTGGGTCAGGGGTATACCTGTGGCGGCGGCGCAACCCGTAGCGGCGGTAATGCCGGGAATCACTTGCCAGGGGATACCCTGGGCTTCGAGAATATCCAGCTCTTCGCCACCGCGACCAAAAATAAAGGGGTCGCCACCTTTGAGGCGGACAACGGTTTTGCCTTCACGGGCGAGGGATACCAGCAACTCACCAATTTTATCCTGGGGCAGGCTGTGTCGGTCTTTGCGTTTGCCGACATAGATTTTTTCGCAGGATGGCGATGTCAAAGACAGCAATTGCGGATTGACGAGGCGATCATAGACCACCACATCAGCGCCTGCGAGGGCGCGCATGCCTTTTATTGTCATCAGCTCGGGGTCGCCGGGGCCAGCGCCCAAAAGGCACACTGAACCCAGTCCGCCATAGTTAAATTTTCTATTAATATAGTCTTCTATTTCTATGTTTTTAAAAGGTATTACATTGATCATAACATAACCTACACAGCCTAAACTGGATTTGCGTAAACGGAAATTTGAGAGCCTTCAGGCCGCATCACTGCTGGAACCGGCGCCGTCCGAGCCAAAGAGTCCGATCAACGCCTTCAACTCCGGAATACAGGAACCGCAATTGGTGCCGCAACGGAGCTGCTCGCCAAGAGCGTCAGCGCTATTGGCGCCCTTTTCGATAGCGCGAATAATGTCTTTTTCTCCCACCTCAAAGCAGGAGCAAATCAGCTTGCCTTTGTCTTCACCCCCAACACTGCGGCCGGCAAGGAGTTTCCAGCTTTTAGCCTCATCAGTAATGGCAAAAGATTCTCCCAGCCAACTGCCTTCCGGCAATGCAGCGCGGCTAGCGGACACAAACGCCAGAAGTTGCAAGCCTTCGTCATCCCGGCCGATAAGTCGGTAATCGCCGCTGACAGCATCCACATATTCGAGGCTGGCAATTCCGGACGATTGAGCTCTTACCCAGTTCACCGCCTTTCCTTCTGTGTCGTCAAAGAGTGCGACCTGATATCTAAAACCCTTATCGAGCGTATTTTTAACCCAGAAATCAAAAGGTTCCATCGACAACTGAAAGCGACTTGCCACTTGCAACCAGCGCTGAACAGGCAGCTTGCGAACATTGACCGGGACAAACTTGCTTTCCGGCTGACCAGAGTGAACATCGGTTACCGGGGCGATAAGCGCACCGATGCGGCCGTGGGAGGCAAATTGGTCATTCCAGTGCATGGGGGCAAAAAGCTCGCCCTGCTGAACACTGTCGTCCACCCTGGCCTGAAGCCTTACCTTGCCCCTGGCGTTGTAGATCTCCACCAGATCGCCACTGGCAACGTCCAGATGGCTGGCATCGTTCGGGTGAATGCTGAGAAATGGCGTATCGATGTGATTAAGCAGGCGCGCCGCTTTTCCGGTTCTGGTCATGGTATGCCACTGATCGCGAATACGACCCGTGTTCATCACAAAACTGTAACCGTTATCTATCCCCTGTTCTGGCGCAGCCGGGGTCACATGAACAAAGCGGGCGCGGCCATTGGCGGTGTAAAATTTGCCATCGCCAAAAAGCCGTTTCTGCCCCTGGGGACAGGCTGCGGTAACCGGCCATTGCAGGGGCGAAAAATTTTTATATTCAACATTAGATAAATTCGCTAATCCACTGATATCAAAAGATCTTGATCCTTTATTTTCAAAGCCGGACAAAGCGGCGTGCTCACAGAAGATATCCCGTGGCGAGACGTAATTAAAGGCCTCGCCAAAACCCATTTTGGCGGCGACATCGGCGACGATTCGCCAGTCGTGACGAGCCTCTCCCGCAGGGGAGATCAAACCGCGCTGCCGTGAAATGCAGCGCTCGGAGTTGGTCACGGTGCCATCTTTTTCCGCCCACCCTGTGGCTGGCAACAGAATATGGGCAAAAACCGTGGTGTCGGTTTTTTCAACACAGTCGGAGACCACAACCAATTCGCACTTGGCCAGCGCCGCCTTGACCCTGTCGGCATTCGGCAGGCTCACCACGGGATTGGTTGCCATAATCCACAGGGCTTTAATTTTGCCGCGATGAATGGCATCGAACAAATCCACCGCTTTGAGGCCGGGTTTTGTCGCCATCTTCGCCGCATTCCAGAAGCGCCCTACCCGGTCGACATTGTCTTCAGTGAAGTCCATATGGGCTGCGAGCTGATTGGCCAGACCGCCCACTTCGCGACCACCCATGGCATTGGGCTGACCGGTAATGGAAAAAGGCCCCATGCCCTCGCGGCCAATGCGGCCGGTAGCCAGATGGCAATTAATGATGGCATTGCATTTGTCGGTGCCGGTGGATGACTGGTTGATGCCCTGGGAATAAAAAGTAACAGTTTTTTCTGTTTCGCCAAACCATTGGAAAAAAGTTTCCAGCGCGTGCGGCTCCACTCCCAGGTCGTCACACAATTCTTCGAGATCAGTCTCCCTGGCCGCCTCCAGCGCCGAGGTAAAACCCTCGGTATGGGCATGGATATAACCCATGTCCAACTTGTCATTGACGGCCAAATAGTGAAGCAGACCAACAAACAGGTAGGCGTCAGAACCGGGTTTGATATTGAGATGGAGATCGGCGATATCGCAGGTGGCGGTTTTGCGCGGATCAACCACCACCACGCGCATCTGGGGACGCCTGTTTTTGGCCGCCTGAATGCGCTGATAGAGTACCGGATGAGTCCAGGCGGCATTGGAACCCACCATCACCAGGAGATCGCAGGTTTCGAGATCTTCATAACTGCAGGGCACGGCATCGGTGCCAAACGCACGTTTGTAACCGGCAACCGCCGAGGCCATGCAAAGGCGGGAATTGGTGTCGACATTGGCGGAGCCAATAAAGCCCTTCATCAACTTGTTGGCGACATAATAGTCTTCCGTCAACAGCTGACCGGAAAGATAAAAGGCCACGGATTCAGGCCCATGCTTGTCAATAATGCGGGAAAAGCCGGCGGCAACCTCGGCACTGGCAGTATCCCAGGAAACCCTCTTCCCCCCCACCTGGGGATAGAGCAAGCGGCCATCAAGACTGTTGGTTTCGTGAAGGGCGCTGCCTTTGACACAGAGGCGACCAAAATTGGCTTTGTGATCAACAGCACCCGACACGGCGATAATATTGCCATCTCTGAGTTCGGCATCAACACCGCAGCCCACACCGCAATAGGGGCAGGTTGTCTGTTTGATTTCTGGTTCAACATCGGCCATGAAAAATTCCCGTTCGCCTATTTTTTCAACATCGCGTCTTTCAATATCGAGGTTTTTTTCAACATTGATTGGCCACCCTCAAACCCCTATCACCACAGTGTCGCCGTCCAGTGCTACCTCATAAACCGGCACCGAGACACTGTGGTCTTCCAGGCACTGCCCGGTGGCCAGGTTGTAGTGCTGTTTATACAGGGGCGATGCCAGGGTGATGACGCCGCCGATATCGGCGACAATTCCCCTCGACAGAACATTGGCCTTGCCGATGGGATCCCAGTTGCCAATGGCGTAGAGGGCGGTCTTGTCGCCAGCACTAGGCGGCACAGAAAAAATTGCCACCTGCTGGCCGTTGACCAGAGCGCAAATGCCGGAACCAGACACAAGATCCGACACTGTGCACACCGACTGCCATTTGTTTGCTTTCAATGCTTTCATGCTGTTTTCCTCAAAATTCTGTTTTGATCACGCAAAAATTAGGCGGACTTGGCAATTAATTGCTGCCGCTCCCGATCAGTGGCCGGGCGCACCTGACCGCGCTCCTCAACAAAGATGACGTTGCTGTCCTTCTCGTTGGGCGCATTGACAAACTGACGGAAACGCTTGAGTTGCTCGGGGTCTTCCACCGTGGTTTTCCACTCGCACTGATAGGTGCCCACCACTGCGTTCATCTGTGCTTCAAGTTCGGCGCAAATGCCCAACCTGTCGTCGATAATCACCTCGCGCAGGTAATCAATACCGCCTTCGAGATTGTCGAGCCACACCGAGGTGCGCTGGAGACGATCGGCGCTGCGCACATAGAACATCAGAAAGCGGTCGATATATTTGATCAGGGTTTCGTCATCGAGGTCGGTGGCGAACAAATCGGCGTGGCGGGGTTTCATACCCCCATTGCCGCAGAGATAAAGGTTCCAGCCGTTTTCGGTGGCGATAACGCCAAAGTCCTTTGATTGCGCCTCGGCGCATTCGCGGGTGCAGCCGGAAACCGCCGATTTGAGCTTGTGGGGGGAGCGCAGACCCTTGTAGCGGTTCTCGATAAAAATGGCCATGCCGACACTGTCCTGAACGCCGTAGCGACACCAGGTAGAACCGACGCAGGATTTCACCGTGCGCAAGGATTTACCGTAGGCGTGGCCGGTTTCAAAACCGGCGTCCACCAACTCTTTCCAGATCAGCGGCAGCTCGTTGACCCTGGCGCCAAACAGGTCGATGCGCTGGCCGCCGGTGATTTTGGTATAGAGGTTGTATTTTTTTGCCACCTGGCCGAGCACAATCAGTTTGTCCGGCGTAATTTCACCACCGGCAATCCGGGGAACCACCGAATAGGTGCCGTCTTTCTGCATATTGGCGAGAAAGGTATCGTTGGTATCCTGAAGTCCCACATGGGGTTTGGCGAGAATATAGTCGTTCCACAACGAGGCAAAAATTGACGCCGCCGCAGGTTTGCAAATTTCGCAGCCCAGCCCTTTGCCGTGTTTGGCGAGCAGTTCGTCAAAGGTTTTGATATTGCCAATGTTGCAGAGGTGGAAAATGTCCTGGCGGGTAAAGGCAAAATGTTCACAGAGGCTTTTATCGACAGTAACCCCCCGCGCTTCCAGCTCGTAGTCCACCACGGATTTCAGCAGCGCCGAACAACCGCCACAACCGGTGCTGGCCTTGGTGGCGGATTTAATATCGCCGAGGGAACAGCAACCGCCATCAATGGCGTCGACAATAGAGCCTTTGCTGACGTTATGACATGAACAGATCGTTGCAGCCAGAGGCAGCGCAGCGGGGCCGAGCTGAGGTGCGCCACCGGCAACATGGGGGAGAATCATCGACTCAGGATTTTCTGGTAGCTCGATGTCGTTGAGGAAATACTGCAGCAGAGTATCGTAGTCGTCGCAATCGCCCACCAGCACCGCGCCGAGGAGTTTTTTACCGTCGCCGCTGACGTTGATGCGCTTGTAAACTTCGAGGCGCTCATCGGAAAATACATAGGACACCGAGCCTTCGGCGCGACCATGGGAGTCGCCAATGGAGCCCACATCCACACCCAGGAGCTTGAGCTTGGTGCTCATATCCGCGCCGTGAAATGCCTGTTTTTCAGGGGTCAGCTGACTGGCGGCAGCTTCTGCCATACGGTAGCCAGGGGCGACAAGGCCGTAGATAAAATTGCCAAAATTTGCGCATTCGCCAATGGCGTAAATGTCGGAGTCGCTGGTGCGGCAGTGGTAATCCACCACAATTCCGCCGCGGGGAGCAATTTCCAGCCCCGCCGCCCTGGCCACCTGGTCGTAGGGGCGAATACCGGCGGAAAACACTATCATGTCGGTATCCAGATGGCTGTCATCGGCAAAATTCATGCGCAAGCGACAGGCCTTGCCGTCGACAATTTCCTTGGTGGCCTTGTTGGTGTGAACAAACACCCCGAGGGCCTCAATTTTGCGGCGCAGCATTTTACTGCCGCCCTCATCCAACTGAACCCCCATAAGGCCGGGGGCAAATTCCACGACATGGGCTTCAAGGCCGAGATTTTTCAGGGCATTGGCGCATTCCAAACCCAAAAGACCACCGCCGACCACGACACCAATTTTTGATTTTGCCGCTTCCGCCTTGATCGCCCCCAGATCATCGATGGTGCGATAGGTCAGACAATTGTCCCGCTCGCCACCGGGAATGGGCGGCACAAAAGGGTAAGAACCTGTCGCCAGCACCAGCTTGTCGTAACTGTAGCTGATGCCTGCCTCGGTAATCACCTTTTTTCCGTCCCGGTCGATAGTGGCGACGGCATCGCCAAAATGCGCTTTAACCCCTTTTTCCTGATAATACTCCCTGGTGGTCAACGCCAACTCTTCGGGTTTTTTACCGGCAAAAAATTCCGACAGGTGCACCCTGTCATAAGCGGGGCGGGGCTCGGCGCCGATAACAGTAATCTCCACATCGAGGCCGTAACCAATAAGTTGATCGACATAATGGTGTCCCACCATGCCGTTGCCCACTACCACGATTTTTTGCGTTGCCATACTAACCTCGTCTTTACAGGAATGCGCACTGGCCGAGTCAAACCGCGCCCACGATAAAAAGCCCCTGCTGGAAACCAGCAAGGGCAACATCACCCGGGGAGCTTTTTTGAGAGGGCGCGCACTGCCATCAGCAGAGTGCGCACTATTTACCATTGAGATGCAGACACAGGCTGCACCGAATTAAACCCAGCCATTTCTGCACTTAAAAAAAACAGGATGGCTCGTTCTGACTGTCACATCTGACTATTACGAATACAATAAATATGCCAAAAACAAAAACAGTAATTTATTGTTTAATAACATAAGGTTAAAATATGCCGGCCGACAAAAAAGGGAAAATCGCGGGAACCGGTGCCCTGCACTGATGCACCAACACGACCACAGGAGCGCACCAACATAAGGCGGAAGATTGGCAGCAAAGCTTATTTTGCGGCGACCAAGACCATCCCCGCAGCGCCCGGCGTCTACGGCCGGAACATTTTCGAGGGGAGACTCCATCCCCTGTTGAAGTCTCTCGGGGTTTGGCCACGGGGAAATAAAACAGGCTGTCGTCAACCGTGCCCAGCTCGCCTTGAGGGGCGAGGGACAATCGCAGAAATTGCCGGAGGGATTTGCGGCTCTGCACTCCGTTGCAGAGCCCAACATTCAGTGTGGCAAGTGAAATGGCAGCGACGCTCAGGCCGCCTTAGGGTTTCCCTGGTGACTCTCCTTCGCAATCGGCTCGACAAGCGGCGCTGAAGCCTGCGCCCTAATGGCGGGATTTTTTTGTTTTTCGTAAAGAAACCGCAGCACCTGCTGGCGAATGTGGTTGTAATGGCTGTCTTCTGCCAGCTCAAGACGATTGCGGGGGCGCGGCAGATCCACAGGAAGAATTTCGCCGATGGAAGCCGCCGGGCCATTGGTCATCATGACAATGCGATCAGACAGCAACACCGCTTCGTCAACGTCGTGGGTGATCATAATCACGGTGTTGTTGAGGTCGGTCTGAATTTCCATCAATGAATCCTGAAGATGGGCGCGGGTCAGTGCGTCGAGGGCGCCGAAGGGTTCGTCCATCAACAACACCTTGGGCTGCATGGCGAGGGCGCGGGCGATGCCCACCCGCTGCTTCATACCGCCGGAAATTTCATGGGGCAGCTTGTGCATGGCGTGCTCCATATGGACAAGCTTGAGGTTGTGCTCAATCCAGTCGTTCATTTCTGCCTTGGATTTTTGGCGGTTAAATACCTGTTTTACCGCCAGACCCACGTTGTCGTACACCGTCAGCCAGGGCAGCAGGGCGTGATTTTGAAAAACCACAGCGCGATCCGGCCCGGGCTCGTCCACCTCCCGGCCGTCGAGAATAACACCGCCTTCGCTGGCACTGTAAAGCCCGGCAACAATATTGAGGACAGTGGATTTGCCGCAACCGGAATGGCCGATAAGAGAGATAAACTCCCCTTTGCTAATTTTCAGATTGATATTTTGCAGGGCGCGAAAAGCACCGCTTTCTGTTTTAAATTCGATGCCAACAGCACTGATGTCCAGATAGTTACTCATGTCAATTTCCTTTGCGCGCTTTTATGCAGGCGCGATCATATTCACTTACTGTCTGCGGATTAACGCAGCACCGCCTTTTTATCCCAGCTCACTCGGCGTTGCAGAATGAGCATTAACTTATCCAGCATGAAGCCGATAAAACCAATGGCCACCACCGCCACCATAATTCTCCCCAGGGAATCCGAACTGCCATTTTGAAATTGATCCCAGATAAATTTGCCGAGGCCGGGGTTCTGCGCCAGCATTTCAGCGGCAATCAGCACCATCCAGCCGGTGGCCAGCGACAGGCGCAGGCCGGTAAAAATCATGGGAATGGCCGAAGGCAGCACAATTTTCTGAATATGCTTGTGGGCAGGGAGGCGAATAACCCGACTGACATTGATGAGATCCTGATTGATACCGGCGACGCCAACGGTGGTATTGATCACCGTTGGCCACAGGCAACACAGGGTCACGGTGAAGGCCGAGTTGAGAAAAGATTTCTCAAGCAGCGGCTCTTCGCTGATATAAACGGCGCTGACTACCATAGTGACAAGGGGTAGCCAGGCCAGAGGAGAGACCGGTTTAAAAATTTGAATAATCGGATTAACGGCACGGTAAAAATTCTCGCTCAAGCCGCAGATAATACCCAGGGGTACGGCAATCAGCGACGCCACCAAAAAACCAAAAGCCACGGTGTAGAGGCTGGTAAAAATCTGGTCGAAAAATGTGGGCTTGCCCGTATAGGCGCGAACCTTTAGCGCAGCGTCTGGATTTTTTGCCAATTTTTTGGCATTGCGCGTCTCCTGGCGTTCGTAGAATTTTGTCGCTTTTTCCCGTTCCCGCTGATGCTCCGCGTAAAGATTGGCGGCCTGTTGCCAAACCTGCACTGGCCCTGGAAATTTTCCCAGAGAGGTTTCGATACGACTGGCACTGCCCTGCCAGAGAATCAAAAAGACAAGAATACCGGCGAACGGCAGGCCGACAATTTTAACAAACCGCGTCATCCGATCGGCCAGGGGAATGCCGTTTTGAGTTTTCCAGAATTGCCATTTTGGCATGATCGCCGCTTCAGTCATGATGACACCTGTTGATGCTTCTGTGTTTACCGCACCAGGATTATCCTGATGCGGCATGGTCTTTGAGAATTACAACACTTCGTCTTTGAGGCCGATCTTAAATTGTTTGAGATAATCATTGGGTTTGCTGCCGTCGTAGGTAATGCCGTCGATAAACTCGGACTGCGGCGGCTTGAATCCGCTTTCAGAATCCAGAGCGGGAAAGTCTGTTTCCGACATCAAGCCTTCCTCAATCAGCTCCTCAGCAGCAATTTTGTAAATATCCGGGCGATAGACACTTTTTGCTGTCTCCATATACCAGTCATCGGATTTTGGCTCACCAATCTGCCCCCAACGGCGCATTTGCGTGAGGTACCAGATAGCATCCGAATAATAGGGATAGGTGGCGTTGTAGCGGAAAAATACGTTGAAATCCGGCACCGCGCGTTTATCACCTTTTTCGTATTCAAAGGTACCCGTCATGGAGTTGGCGATCACCTCATAATCGGCGCCCACATAGTCGCTGCGCGACAACATTTTCACCGCTTCCGGGCGATTGGCATTGTCGTTTTCGTCCAGCCATTTGGCGGCGCGAATCAATGCCTTAACAATCCGCGCTGTGGTGTTGGGATATTTTTCGGTGAATTCCATGGTCATGCCAAAGACCTTTTCCGGATTGTTTTTCCAGATTTCGTAGTCGGTAATGACCGGCACACCTATACCTTTAAATACCGCCTGCTGGTTCCAGGGTTCGCCAACGCAATAACCGTAAATAGTGCCTGCCTCCAAAGTGCTGGGCATTTGCGGTGGCGGAGTTACCGATAACAGGGCTTCCGCATTAATCGTACCCGAGGTTTCGCCTTTGTGGGGCGCATAATAACCGGGGTGAATACCGCCAGCGGCCAACCAGTAGCGCAGCTCGTAGTTGTGGGTGGATACGGGAAATACCATACCCATAGTGAAAGGCTTGCCTGCGGCGCGGTATTTGTCGACCACGGGTTTGAGGGCATCCGCTTTAATGGGGTGAACCGGCTTGCCGTTTTCCATGGGGATATTGGCTTTCATTTCTTGCCAAACCCCATTGGATACCGTAATGGCGTTGCCGTTGAGATCCATACTGAAAGGGGTAACTATATGTGCCTTGGTGCCAAACCCTATGGTTGCCGCCAAAGGCTGGCCGGCCAGCATGTGAGCGCCGTCGAGGCGACCATCGATAACGCCGTCGAGAAGAACTTTCCAATTGGCCTGAGCTTCGATGGTGACGTAAAGCCCTTCGTCTTCGAAGTAACCATTTTCATAGGCCACCGCAATCGGCGCCATGTCCGTGAGTTTGATAAAACCAAAAGTGAGCTCATCTTTTTCCGGCTCACCCAACTCTGCCAAAGTCTTGGCCGATAATAACAACGCTAGTGCACAGAGAGAAACAACAGCGGCGAGCCCCGCGCGCCATTTGCCTGTTGTGGATGCTCCGGGTTTTAAAAACATGAGTATTCTCCAAATCGATCGCCCCAAAAAAAAGCCCACGTATCGCCGTGCGATACGTGGGCAACATCACCCAAGAGTGGAGGATTTCAGCACAACCAAAAACAAAAGGGGGAGGAGTCTGTTTTTGATTGTGCTATGTGGAATATTGCATACTTTGTGCCAATTATTTTTTTATAACTATTTCATCGGGTTAAAATAATCGCCAGCTATTTTTCAGCGTATTGAAGGCAACACCACAACAGGCCGCAGCACCAAAAATGCACAGCTGCCAGCTCAACGGTGAAAATAACGCACTGGATAAGGACGGCCACTAGTATTGCTTCAATTTGTATTGTCTACCATAAATAATCTTCAGACATCGCCAGCAGGGCTGGCTCCTACAAATAAATGATTATTCGGCAGGAGCCAGCCCTGCTGGCGATGGCAGTTCGATAAGACAAAATTACATTGAAAGAGTACTAGAGCCTGTTAAAACGCCACTCGTTTGGGCAGGAAACGGAAACATACGAAGGTTCTGCCCTGAACCTTCGCACTTTATTGACAAAAATTATTTGAGTGCGCTGATACCCACAGCGGCGCGCAATCTGTCAAAAAACGGAGCCGCATAGCTGCGGGCTTTTTCCGCTCCTTGCAATAGCACAGCTTCAATATAACCTGGGTCTTTCAGCAATTCGTTATAACGCTGACGGGCTTCGCTCAACTCTGCATTGACCAGTTCGAAAAGCTGTTTCTTGGCTTCGCCCCAGGCAATGCCCTGTTCAAACTGAGTACGCATGGCCGCGGTCTGCTCGGCACTGGCAAAAGCCTGCCAAATCTGAAAAACCGTAGAGCTGTCGGCATCTTTTGGCTCACCGGGTTCAAGCAAATTGGTTTTGATTTTATTGATGTGCTTTTTAAGGGCTTTTTCGTCAAGAAACAAAGGAATGGTGTTGTTGTAGCTTTTGCTCATTTTGCGGCCGTCCAGTCCCTGCAACACCGCCACATTGGCGTCGACAACCGCTTCCGGCAATACAAAATGCTCGCCGTACAAGTAATTAAAGCGCTGACCTATGTCCCTGGCCATTTCGATATGCTGAATTTGGTCGCGGCCAACCGGAACCTTGGCGGCGTTAAACATCAGCATGTCGGCAGCCATCAATACCGGGTAGCTGAACAACCCCATGGTGATGCCGTAATCGGGATCCTGACCTTCCTCCTGGTTTTTTTGCACCGCATCTTTATAGGCGTGGGCACGATTGAGCAAACCTTTGGCGGCGACGCAGTTGAGCAGCCAGGCGAGTTGAGGAATTTCAGGGATATCCGACTGGCGATAGAAAATCACCTGATTGGTATCCAATCCCAGCGCCAGCCAGGTGGCGGCGATCTCAAGGGCAGACTGGCGGACTTTTAGTGGATCCTGGCACTTGATAAGCGCATGGAGGTCGGCGAGGAAGAAGTAGGCCTGGTTGTCAGTGTTATGGCTGCTGCGAATCGCCGGGCGAATGGCGCCCACATAGTTCCCGAGATGGGGAGTTCCGGTGGTGGTTATGCCGGTAAGTACAATTTCACTGGACATCAAATTACCCTGTTACAACGTGCAAAGGGCGCATTTTAACGGAAAAGACGGCACAACACGGGGAAAATTGTCGCTCCAGTCAAGATTTACCAATTTCAATGATACCCCTGAGGGGCGTGGCGCAAAAATGGCAAAATCTGGCGTCTTTACGATGGTTGTCCTGGCCACAGCCAGGGCAAAGAATATTGTCGACCTGTTGCTGCTTTTCACGGCGGATTTCCTCAATCAGCTCCGCCGAGACAATCCCGGTAGGAATGGCAATAATCGAATAGCCGGTAAGCATTGCCATCACAGAAATCAGCTGCCCAAGAATCGTCTGAGGGGTGATATCGCCATAGCCCACGGTGGTCATGGTAACCACCGTCCAATAAATACTTTTGGGAATACTGGTAAAGCCGTGTTCAGCGCCCTCAACCACATACATCAGGCTGCCAAACACAGTGCTGATCACCAGCACAGCGGAAAAAAACACCAGAATCTTGCGCCGGGATGAGCGAATGGCGCGCAGTAACATGGCGGCCTCATTGCTGTAGCGCACCATCTTGAGGATACGAAATACCCGCAGCACCCTGATCAGACGGATAATCAACAGATAATTGGCGCCTGGGAACAGAATGGCCACATAGGTGGGAATAATCGAAAGCAGATCCACCAGTCCGTAAAAACTGAAGATATACTTTAAAGGCTTTTCCGAAATATAAATTCTGACGCCGTATTCAACGGTAAAAAGCAGGGTAAAAAACCATTCCAGATAGTAAAGCTCAACCCCATAACTGGCGTTGACGGAAGCGATGGAGTCAAGCATAACCGCAATCACGCTGAGTAGAATGGTGTAAATCAACACCAGGTCAAAAAGTCTGCCGGCTCGAGTATCTGTGCCGAAAATTACGCGATAAAGATGTTCTCGCAGTCTCATTTTATTGACATCCCCCAATCTGTACTTAGCACTCTCTAGTCTATCCCTATTGAAGGCTCAAAAGTATGGTTTGAATCTATCTAAACGGCCTGCTAACCGCAGCGCTCCCGGGTTATAATGGCCATCGACTATCACAGCTCACCGTTATCCAGAGGGTTTATGGCGCGGCCATCCCGCGCACTGATTGATCTCAGTGCGCTCAGACAAAATTACAGACTTGCCTGCAACCTAGCCCCCAATTCCCGCAATATTGCTGTGGTCAAGGCCAATGCCTACGGCCACGGTGCCGAAACTGTGGCGCGCGCCCTAGAAGCCGATGTTCCCGCCTTTGCCGTCGCCTATATGGAAGAGGCGCTGAAACTGCGCAACGCCGACATCGGCAAACCCATACTGGTTCTCGAAGGCTTTTTTACGGCGGATGAATTACCCCTCGCCGCAGAACACAATTTTTGGCTGATGATCGAAAACCTTACCCAGGTAGAGACTCTGATAGCCGCCAAACTTAAACACCCCGTCACTGTCTGGCTAAAAATTGATACCGGCATGCACCGCCTGGGCGCGGAGCTGGACAAAGCCTCATTGCTGTTTGAACGGCTCCACAGCTCCGCCAACGTCAATACAGGTATTGTTTTCGCCAGCCATTTTGCCTGCGCCGACGAACTTGAAAACGATTTCACCCACCTGCAAATCCAACGCCTGCGCCAGCTCGCCAACCGTCACCAGGCACAACTGAGCATGGCCAATTCTCCGGCATTGCTGGCCTGGCCCCAATCCCACGGCGACTGGAATCGCCCCGGTTATATGCTTTACGGCAGCTCGCCATTTTTTCATCATCACGAACAGGGTGATAAGTTAACCCCGGTAATGAGCTTTGAATCTGAAGTTATCTCCCTTCGGGAAGTTCCCAAAGGAGAGACCGTAGGCTACGGCGCCACCTGGAAAGCCGAAAAGGCGTCAATGATCGCCACCGTCCCTGTCGGCTATGGCGATGGCTATCCCCGCAACGCGCCGTCGGGAACGCCCGTTCTGGTGAACGGCCAGGTAGCGCGGCTGGCCGGGCGGGTTTCCATGGATTTGATCACTGTGGATGTCACCGCAGTGCCGCATGTCGCCATCGGCACCAAGGTAGAACTTTGGGGCAAACAGTTGGGCGTAAACCATGTCGCCAGCGCCGCAGGCACCATTGGTTACGAGCTGTTAACGCGCATGCCGGCAAGGCTGCCGCGGGTTTATATCTCTTAGACGGCTGCCCCCTCCTCCCGTAGGCGGTCGCGTACTGCCATCAGCATTTTACCGAAATAGTTGTGGCCGCGCTGATCCCGGCCGCAGCCCCAGTAATGGTCGTAGAGACTTTGCTCGACAATGGCGCGCCCTGCCGTTGCCAGCAATGCCTGGGCAACCTCTTCATGGCTGCGACATTTGATATAGGTGGCTCTGGTCATTACCACGCGGCGAATTTTTTTCCAGTCGCGGCGAATTTTCCAGAAGTTATTGCGAGCAATTCGCGCCGCCATTTTGGGGTGTGGCGCCTGGCGAATTTTTTCCTGAAGCCGGGAATCTGAAAACTTCATGGCCTGAAAGTAATGTTCAACCGAGGGCCAGTGAGCTTCATCGAGTTGAAAGTCATGTTTTGAGTATGCCGCCAACGGATGGCTGGCGTCATCTCGGCTCAGTAAAACCGCATCCTGCGGAATTTTGACGAAAAGCGACATGCAGGTTCCCACTCCATAGAGCTTGTTAATGCTGAATCAATGAGGCCAACACCTGTTGATAGCGCTGCGCCATATCATCGCTGAAACAGCAGAAAATAACAGATTTCACAGTGGGTGACCTGGGCAGACAGTCAAGTACCGTGGCAAGTGCACAGGGCACAGCCTGCTCTGGTGGATAACCGTAGACGCCACAACTGATGGCCGGAAAGGCGATGGTTTTAACCCCGCATTGCTGCGCCAACGCCAGGGCGTTGCTGTAACAGGAAGAAAGCAGTTTTTTCTCATCGCCATGACCACCACGCCACACCGGGCCGACAGCGTGAAATATGTACTTTGCCGGCAGATTAAATCCGGATGTGACCCGCACCTCCCCGGTGGGACAGCCGCCAATTTCACGGCAGGCGGTCTGCAACTGTTCGTACCCGCCGCTTGATGAATGGCGCCGTCGACACCGCTACCCCCGGCGAGACGGCTGTTGGCGGCATTGACCACCGCGTCCACCTGCAGGCTGGTAATATCCCCTGTGACAATGGTGATTCGGCTGTGGTGCCAATTCGCGGTCATCTGTTCAACCATGCTGTCAATCCTTTAATGAAAACGGCGTAAAGTTGGTGCCCACATCGTAAACATCGATACCCTCTTTGCGTTTAAGAAAATTGACAGCCATATAGGTCAAGGGCGTCATCAGGGCTTCAAAACCACTCTTAAAGAAAAAATTAAACACAATCACCATTATCAGGCTGTCTGCGCTCCAGATACCGGCAAAGGCCAGGGGGTAAAAAATCATGCTGTCGACCCCCTGCCCCGCCATGGTGGAACCAATGGTTCTCATCCACAGAAAGCGCCCCTGGGTTAATATTTTCATTTTCGCCATGACATAGGAGTTGACGAAATCCCCCACCCAATACGCGATCATTGACGCAATCACAATACGGTAGGTATTGCCGAAAACAATGTCGAGAGCAGGCTGCAGGGTAGCATTAAATGGCTCGCCGGGATCAGTGGGCAGCGCCAGAATTACCATGGACATGAACGTGGCGAATATCAGGGCAAAAAAGCCCATCCAGATCACCCGCCGCGCTCGCGAATAGCCGTAAACCTCGGTGAGAATATCGCCAAAAATATAGCCGATGGGAAAAAACAGGTTGCCGACGCCAAAACTGATGCTGTCCCCGAGGAGGGGAAAATTAACAGGCAACGACAGTTCGCTGATTTTTCCAGGGCCGATAAGATTGGAACAGAGCAGCACGGTGACGAATGACGCCATGATCAGGTCGTAGTAGCGAAAGCGGCGGCCATGGGTTGGCGATTGGAGTTCTGTGGTTGTCATCGCCATCCTTCCCTGCGTGGGGGTTTAGCAGACTGTGATTGTCAATTCTCCCGGAGGAGCCTGTTTTGTTTACGCCCGCATGCTGTCGAAAGAACCAGCAGGGCAGCTGGGCTTGCCATTGAAGACTATCGCACGCAGCGCTCTCAAGGGGAAAAATGCCAAGCCCGACAGTCTTCTTGGCCGCGTTTTTATAAAACCCCGGCCATGGCAGATTCAATATCCCAATACAGATTGCTATTCGAGTATATAACCAAGGCGCTGTCAGCACTATTGGCAAAATGTGCCTATTATTCGGCGACTCTCCGGCGACAATCTGAAAACGGCCAATGGGGGCGAACAAACAAATTTGTTTGCTCCATTGCGGCCTGATTGTTAATATCCTCCCCCGGTATTTACAATAGTCAGACAGGCCAGGCAAGACTGCCGCCGTATCCACTCATAAAACGGCCTGCTCACAAACCAGGGTGCTATTAATGTCTACACAGAAATGTATTATCGTTGGCGCCAGCCACGCCGCCGCGCAGGTTGCCCCTACGTTGCGCCAACAGGGCTGGGAAGGTTCCATCACCATTCTCGGCGACGAATATTTCCTCCCCTATCACCGCCCGCCCCTGTCCAAGGATTTTCTTTCCGGCGCCAAGAGCATCGATAACCTGTTTATTCGTCAACCCGCCATTTATGAAAAATCCCGCATTCGTTTTGCCCTCGGCGTCACTGTCAGCGCCATCAACCGCGCCGACAAACAGGTGGTGCTGGATGACGGCGAACACCTTTCCTATGACAAGCTGGTGCTCACCGTAGGCGCACGGGTGCGCAAAATTGACATTCCCGGCTGCGAGCTCCCCGGCGTCTATTATCTGCGCAACATCAACGATGTGCAGCAGATCAAGCGTTATACCGGCCACGACAAAAAGGCAGTGATCATTGGCGGCGGCTATATCGGCCTTGAAACCGCCGCCTCCCTGCGCAAGCTGGGCATGGATGTCACCGTTCTGGAAGCCATGCCCAGGGTGCTGCAGCGGGTCACCGCTCCGGAAATTTCCCGATTTTATACCAGAGTCCACAGTGAAGAGGGTGTCAAAATTGTCACTGACACCCAGGTTGAAGCCATTCAAGGGGACAAAAATGCCGAAGCTGTGGTGTGCAAAAATGGCGATATCTACCCCGCTGATCTCATCATTGTTGGCGTTGGCGTTATACCCAATACCGAGCTGGCTGCAAATGCTGGTCTCAAGGTGGACAACGGCATTGTGGTTGACGAATATGCCCGCACCAGCGACCCCGATATTCTCGCCGCTGGCGACTGCACATCCCACTTCAACCCCATTTACGGCCGCCAGATGCGCCTTGAATCTGTTCAAAATGCCCTTGATCAGGGTATAGTGGCGGCCAACACCATCTGTGGCAAAGAAAAACCCTACTCCGCCCTGCCCTGGTTCTGGTCTGACCAGTACGATCTCAAGTTACAGATTGCCGGCCTTTCCCAGGGTTATACGGATGTGGTGATTCGCGGAGATATTGAAACCGGCAGGAGCTTTGCCGCTTTCTACCTGAAGGACAGCAAAATTCTCGCCGTGGATGCGGTAAACAGCCCCCAGGAATTTATGCTCAGCAAAAAGCTGATCACCGACAAGGCTGATATTGACCCCACCAGACTTGGGGACAGCAGCATTCCCCTGAAAAACCTTATTCCCTGATTATTTGGAGACAATATTTACCATGCCAACAGTAACTTTTATCAGCCACGACGGTAACGCCCAGGAAGTCCACATCGAACCCGGCACCAGTGTCATGCAAGCTGCGGTAGACAATATGATTGATGGCATCCTCGGCGATTGCGGCGGCTCGTGCAGCTGCGCCACCTGCCACTGCTATGTCGACGAAGCCTGGATCGACAAACTCAACCCGCCCTCAGACATGGAAAAAGACCTGCTCACCTGCGTTCAGGAACCCGCGGAAAACAGCAGACTGTCCTGCCAGATCAGCGTCACCGACGAACTCGACGGCCTCGTCATCAAACTGCCGGAATCCCAGTTCTGACCTGTCTGCTGAGACTGATTCAGTTCCGCGAAAAGCCCCTTTTTGGGGCTTTTTCTGTTATACCTGCAGCACCAGGCTTTAAAAAATCGGGGGGGCTACTGACAGCCAGCAGGCTTTCCCGTATTTTGATCAGATAAACTGGGCTTGATTCGTTATGGATACACACAGGAAGACATTGACTATGAAAATTGGCATCAACGGTTACGGCAGAATTGGCAGAAATATTCTCAGGGCTATTTACGAAAAAGGCCTTGAAAATGAGTTTCAGGTGGTTGCCATCAACGATTTATCGGCGCCGCAAGTCAGCGCCCATCTCACCCAGTACGACACCACCTTTGGCACCTTTGCCGCCGCTGTCAGCCACGACGACAGCAGCATCAGCGTCAACGGTCAGAGAATTGCCTTCAGCCAGCACAAGAATCCCGCCGATATTCCCTGGCAAGCCCTGGGTGTGGATATGGTTTTTGAATGCGCGGGCAAGTTCAAGCAACAGGAACAACTGAAAGGTCATCTCGACGCCGGAGCACCCAAGGTGCTGGTGTCTCACCCGGTGGCGGATGCAGATCTGACCGTGGTTTACGGTGTCAACCACGAACAGCTAAAGCCTGAGCACCGCATTGTTTCCAACGCCTCCTGCACCACCAACTGCCTGGCGCCCATGGCCAAAGCTCTCCATGAAGCCATCGGCATTGACAGTGGCTATATGACCACCATCCACGCCTATACCAATGACCAGAACCTGATCGACAAGGCTCACAGCGATCTCTACCGCGCCAGATCCGCCACCATGTCGATGATTCCCACCAAAACCGGCGCTGCCGCTGCGGTGGGTAAAGTATTGCCTGAACTCAAAGGTAAAATTGATGGTCTCGCGGTGCGGGTGCCAACCATCAATGTGTCTCTGGTGGATTTTGTTTTTAACGCTGGCCGCGGAACCTCTGCGGAAGAAATCAATGGCATCATGGCAAGCGCCAGTGCTCAGTTTCCCGCGGAAGTGCTTGCCTGCAACAGCAAACCGCTGGTGTCCATCGACTTTAACCACAACCCCACGTCCTGTATTTTTGACGCCACCCAAACCAGGGTAAACGGCAACCTTGTTAAAGTAATGGCCTGGTACGATAACGAGTGGGGCTTTTCCAATCGCATGCTCGATATTGCCAGCCTGTGGTCTAATTCTGCTCGCTGAATCCAAGAACTGCGGTACCGCCCACAGGCGGTGCCGCCAGTCTATCCGCAACCGGTGGCAATGATATTGGCATCTTTTTTATGGGGGCTGGCATGCTCGCGATTTCTGACTGCGTCAGCTACCATAAAAAGCGGCTCTCGAAGCAGCTCCTTTAGCTCGTCACTGGCATTAATTTTCTCCAGTGCCTTATGCATACAGGCCAACCACTGATCCCGCTCTTCGTAACCAATGGCGTAGGGAGCGTGGGGTTCTGTCATGCAAATAGTGCCATATTTGTGCAAATAAACCGGCGGCCCACCCATCCATCCGGTCAAATAATCGGTTAGTTTGCCCCGCATCGGCGAGAGATCTGGAGCGTGCATTTTGCGCAGAGGCGCGAACTCGGGATCTTCATCCATAATGTCGTAAAACGCATTGACGAGGGCACCTATGCCGTCAAGACCGAGAATTTCGTAAGGATTTTTTTCTTCCTGCATGGCAAGAACCCCCCAAATAAAGATTTACAGTAAAGCCCGAGATATGAAAATAACCGCTTTTTAGCGGCTGTTTTCGGGCTAGTCAAGACACTCCAGACTAGTGATCAAGTCAAAAAACTCCGCTGTCAAACTGGGATTGAGCTTGACCAGCAATTGATGCGCCTCCAGCACCTGCTGGCGGACGCTGGCTTCATCCAGGGGGTTGGGGACCACCTCTACGGGCGACAACTCGAGCTTTTCGGGCAGGCCAAGAATGTCGAACAAGCCGTCGATATCCATGGCTTCAAAAACGCGAAGAATATCCTTACTGACACAGAGGAGTCGGGTTCTGATGCCAAACTGTTCCTGCGTATAAATGGCAAGCTTGGCAAGCAAACCCAGAGTTGTGCTGTCTATGCACTCAGCGTCGAGCAAATCCACATAGACTTCCAGGGCGTCGCCACAGGTGAAAATTTTGTGAATATAGTCGGATATGGAGGCACAGAGGGTAACCCTGACATCACCACTGAGCTTGAGAAGATAGATGCCGTGTTTTTCGGCAACCAGTATTTTTCCCTCAGTCACGGCGCGCTCTCTCGGCAAATAGTCATAATCGAAACATCATCCGCCGCTTCGCGGATTTTGTCCAACCCCAGCGCGCGGCAAATGCCGGCATGGTTGGGCTCTGCCGCAGCCAGGGTGTCCAGCAAGTACTGTTCCTGGGCGGTCAAACCCTTGGCGGGCAGGGTTTCCAAAAGGCCGTCGGATACCATCACCAGCTGGAATTGTTTGGGCAGGGCGATCTCCTCAACAACCCAGGTGACGTCTTCAAACAGGCCAATAATTTTGCCTTTGCCGGGCAGGTATCTGGCATCGTGCTCGGTGACAAACACAGGCATAGGCATCTGTGCGGCAACAGAGTAGCGCAGCAGATTGTTTTGGGTATCGATGGAGCCAGCAAACATGGTGAGTTGTTTTTCCAGCCCCGTGGCCAACAACTGGCGGTTTACGTGTTCAACAAAACCTTCAGGAGCTTTTGCCAGGGCTTTAACATCATGGTCGCGAAGGTGTTTGCGAATAATCCGCTTGAGAATAAAACGCAACAGAATGGTTACAAACGCCGAAGATGCGCCATGGCCGGAAACATCGGCAATATAAAACAGGATGTAGCGGTCAAACACCAGATTGTAGGCAACAAAATCTCCGGACAGATACAGGGAGGGAATGATTTTGAATGACACCGTATAGCCGTTGTGAACCAAGGGCTCATTGGGCAGCAGATTTTTCTGCACCTGCCTTCCGGCTATTTGATCCATTTTAAGAATGTTGAGGCTCTCCCTGAGCTCCTTGTTGGCTTTTTCAAGCTCCTTTCCATAGGCCTGGTTTTCTTTGTGGAGATTGCGGTGCTGGGCGACGCGCTCAACAGTGTCGGTCAATTCCTGTTCCGTATACGGTGCCAACAGCACATCGCAGACACCGCGGCGAACCAGATCAACAATATCCGCAGGCTTGGGGTTGTGGAGTACCGGGAGAACCGCTGCCGCATCTGATTCCTTGCAATCCCGCAGCACGTCATTGACAGCCTCAATATTGCCGCCCTCGGAAAATACGAGGATAACCTGATATTTACGACAGAAATTTTTTTCAAATTTTTGCGATGCGGGGGCGCGATCCACGCGCCAGTTGTGGCTGGACAGCCAGTCACAGCAGGAAGAGGTCAGGTCTTGAGTAGAACCCAAAAGCAACAAGCTTTTAACTTTCTGTTTCACTCACTAACCTCAAGGGTTGGAACATGTCAGCACTTGAATCAATATTCAAAATAATCGTCTGAATCATCCTGATCTTGATAGTCGTCACCGAAGGCATCTTCAAGCGCGCCATCGCTGACAAGATAGTCGCGGCGCTGCAAATATACGTCTCTGATGAACGTATATTTGTCGCCACTGATCAATTTTTCGGTATCGAGCAATGCCGCCCGGGTCGACACCACCTGAACACCATAGATGGTGTTTCTGGTGGGAACATGGTCAACCGTATTGATCGGATTGGCATAGCCATCCACTAAACGGGCAGGAGCATCGCGCAAACTACTGGGACCGAACAGGGGCAGAACCAGATAGGAGCCGGAGCCAACGCCCCAGGCGCCGAGAGTCTGGCCAAAATCCTCATCGTCATATTGCTTAAGGCCAAAATCATCTGCGACATCAAAAATACCGCCAAGCCCGATGGTGGTGTTGACCAGAAAGCGACCACTGTCGTTTGCCGCCTGGGACATCTTTCCCTGAAGCAAGCTGTTGGCAACATTGAGGATTTCCCCGAGATTGCTGAATACACGCCCTACGCCGCGCTCTATGGGATCGGGAGTAACGAAGCGGTAACCCTGTGCGATGGGCTTGAGAACAAATCTGTCGGCCTGCTCATTAAAAGCAAAAACAGCCCGATTGAATCCTTCCAGAGGATCGTTGTCTGACTTTTCCGCAACGGCGGGCGCACAGACAATGCCCAGGGCGATGGGAAGAAAGCTTAAACAGCGATGTACGCGTCCAAACATGCCTATTCCAGTCCAGTTACTTTTGTCAGCGATCATTGTAGCCAACTCTGGCGATCCTGGGTACAGGATTACAGCCATTGAGCCGCGAAAAGGCCGGAAAGCTTACACCATAGCGGGCAAGAACAAAAACAAAACAGACGCAATGGCACAATCTCCATGACCCAGCCGCAACCACGGGGCAATCTCCCCGCCCCCACAGATTGCGGTTTTGTCGCCAGGTTGCTATTGCCGCCGCACCAGCACATCGAGCGCCACCAGTTGGGCGAGCATGTCGGCGCCATAGGCGAGAAAGGCCACCGTATCGTCAAAACCCAGCTCCACACTCAGATCAAGGAGCAAATCATGGCCGCAATTCTTTTTATTATCAATATATTGAAGCAGTGTTATAACAACGCCATTAACTTCGAGAAAGCGTACCTGATCCTGCCGGTTGCGATAAACAATCAGAAAAACACCGCCGGAGATCGGAGCATCGGGCTGATTGCTTTTAGAAATTCTATGAACCGGGTAGCTGTAGCTGAGGCGCCACACCAGAGGGGAAACGCGGTAAAACATCTTCAGGGGATCGCTTTCAGTGCCCTGGTTTTCAGGAATCTGGTCATTGGCAATATCCAGCGCCAGTTCAACCCACTCATAGTGGCACAACTCCGCCATAAAGGGCGGCTCCCAGGGGGCGGCGCTTCTGACCTCCTGAAGGTAGCAAAGAAACTCCTTGCCGATATCGAGAAAATAGGGTGACCCACAGCGGTAATCGCGAATAAAGTCACGGATGAGTTGGTGCCACTGGTTATCTTCAAGAATACTGCGCAATACCGGAAAGCCGCTGGCAATAAAGCTCTCGATATTCTTGTAGACAAGATCTCGGTAAATGGCCATGCGCCGGTCTTCAACCCCCTGGGGCGAAGGCCTGTTCTGTGGGTCGCGGACATGGGCGGCGAAATCTAGCTGGGTGCGAATAAACCTGGCCTGCGCCATCATGCAGGCGCCTCATCGCCGGTTTTTAACTGGCGAGCGGCCTCTCGCCCCTGGCCAAGCCGTTGATGGCCGCGAATTTGCTCAATTTCCACCATAAGCTGCGCCATGGGCGGAATATTGAAATCCCGCTCCAGCAGTGTCGGTATAACTCCAAACTCCGCGTAGGCCGCCGCCAGCAGCTGCCACACGGGATCAATCACATCGGCGCCATGGGTATCGATACGCAAATCCTCAGCCTCCTCATAATGGCCGGCAATATGGATATAAGCGATTCGCTCTGCGGGCAGGGAGTGAAGAAAATCCAGGGGGTCGTAATGGTGATTAATACTGTTGACGTAAATATTATTGACGTCGAGAAGCAGCTTGCAGTCCGCCACCACCAAAACTGCATTGATAAAGTCGATTTCCGCCATCTCCTGGCCTGGGGCGGCGTAGTAGGAGACATTTTCAATGGCAATGGCCTCGCCGAGAAAATCCTGGACTCTGCGAATGCGCTCGGCAGTATGATTGACCGCTTCTTCTGTAAACGGAATTGGCATCAAATCGTATAAATGACCATCGTCGCTGCAATAGCTCAGATGCTCGGTATAACAGCGGATATGATGCTCTTTCATAAACCCTTTAATTGCCGCAACTAGCTCCATATCCAGGGCTGCGGGCGACCCCAGCGACAGGGACAGGCCATGCAACACAAAAGGGTAGCGTTCGGTGAATGCACGCAGCTGGCGACCGTAGCGCCCCCCTACGCCAATCCAGTTTTCGGGAGCGATTTCCATAAAATCGACCTGGCCGGGAACCAGCCCGGCCAGGTCGTTGAGCATTGAACGGCGCAGGCCGAGACCGGCGCCAGTGACGGGATACCTAAGCGACATCAGGGGTTGCAGACTTAGTCTTTGCCACCGCACTTGCCTTCGCTGTCAGCCTTGGATTCACCGCACTTGCCTTCGCCATCAGCTTTGGATTCGCCACATTTACCCTCGCCATCAGCTTTGGACTCACCGCACTTGCCCTCGCCTTCTGCCTTGGACTCGCCGCATTTGCCTTCACCGCACTTACCTTCATGGGCATCAGCCACCTTGTAACCACTGCTCAGTTCGGTGAGTTGAAAAGGATTTTCCCCAGCGGAAACCAGGGGGGACAGCGCAGCAGAGGCCAAAAAAGCGGCGCCAACGGCCGCTGCCAGTGTTTTTGAATTGTTCTTAGCCATGTTAATTCTCCATAAAGTTAACGATGATTGAGGGGTAATCTAACACTGTAAAACTAAAAGCCCAGTCCAGAATCGCGGTTACCCTTGAAAAATTATTGTTTTCAGGGGCTGCCTGATAATGAAAAAGGCTATGATTACGACAGGCACAAAAAATATTAGTTCACAAAAATCGCTTCTCAAACACTGGCTCCTGCAATCAGACAACGGTGCTCAACAAGCTAACTCCCGGCAATTTTGCCTTTAAGCTCGAGAATAAAGGCCGTCAGGCGTTTCGCCGATACCGCCTGAACGGTTTTCAATACCTGGGCAAAGGTGGAGACTCGATACTCCTCCAGTAGATAACGAAATTTTTCGAGATCCTGGCGATACTTTTTCGCAACCCCGCCGGGCAGGGCGGAAAGCTGTCGCCAACTTTCTATATATTCAGCCATTTCTCTGCAGAAAGCCTCATCTTTTCCCTCTTGTGCCGGTAATTTTTCAAGGCGCAGCGCCAGGGCTTTGCAGTACCTTGGGTACTGCTGCAGCCAAAAGGCGTCGGTTTCAAAAAGAAATCCTGGCCGCAACAAATAGGCCAGCTGTTGCTTGGCATCAGCAATTGACGACCGGTAGCGGTTTTTATAGTGCGCCTGCCAACGCT
>JALOAH010000127.1 GCA_023228865.1 Porticoccaceae bacterium
GCCGGATAGCATGTTTGGCTATGCCCTCAAGGATTGGAAACCGTGGACCTTCTTCGACGGCACGCCTGTTTTGGTGCCAGGCGGCTTTAACACCCGACCTGAACCCAACGGCGACATCCTGATGTACCCGCAGGGCAATCCGTCATTTGCCCCCAGCGGACGCATGCCCGCAGGTGGTTTTTATTTTGACGCCATCGTGCGTCAGCCACCGATCGATGATGCTCGGATGGACCCGGCGGAAAACCTGGAGGAATTCCAGTTGGTGTCTGAGTCTGACCTGGCGCATTACGAACAGGAAGCCCTTCGGTTGTTCACCGCCACAGATAAGGCCATTTTTGCGAATTTTGGTGGGACAGGGTTCGGCGATATCGCCCTTGTTCCGGGTGTCCAGTTACCCAACCCCGCGGGTATCCGCGATATGACCGAGTGGTACATGTCCACCATCACCCGGCGCGATTATATCTGGAGGGTGTTCGAAGGACAGTGCGAGATCGGGCTGGAAAACCTCAAGCGCATCCACGCCAGGGTCGGCGAAAAGGTCAGCGTTTTATTCGTCAGCGGGGCGGATTTTGGCGCCCAAAACGGACCATTGATTTCTCCTAAAGCCTACCGCGGCCTGTTCCAGCCCTTTCACAAAATAATCAACACCTGGGTGCACGAAAACACGACCTGGAAAACCTTTATCCACTCCTGCGGATCAGTGATCAAGCTCTATCCCGATTTTATCGAAGCCGGTTTTGATATTATCAACCCCGTGCAGACCTCCGCGGCGGCGATGGACCCCACCACCCTGGGCAAACAATTCGGCGAACGAGTCACCTTCTGGGGCGGCGGCGTGGATACCCAGTCCACCCTGCCCTTTGGCTCCCCGGAGGCGGTGCGCGCCCAGGTGCGAGAACGTATGCAAACTTTCGGCAGCCGAGGTGGATTTGTGTTCAACCCAGTTCACAACGTGCAGGCCAACATCCCCGTAGAAAACCTGCTGGCGCTTTACCAGGCTGTCGAGAACTTTCGATAGCTCATTGTTGATAGAACTGACAGCTTAGCCCAATTTTTTATAACAGTCTAACGACGTTTGAACAGCAAGCAGCCTTCACATGAAAACCACAAAATCTTTTCCATATTTGATATTTGCTATCTGACAAGCTAACCTAAGAACTTGATCTATCGATTTTTTTGAAAGGTTAATATCTACAAACCAACCTTTACGAAATTCATAAGAGTATTGTTTAGCAAGATCTGGCCTTGGAGGATTTAATTCCCTCCTCGATTTGGCAATATAACGACGTGTTCTACCGTGTTTTGGTAAGCTCGCATACCTATCGAGAAAAGTTCCATCTCGATCCGCAAACAAATTGAGGGCTTGAAACATTATCTCCCTCGCGGTTTTTGCAGAATGATATTCTCCAAATAATTCAAAACCAATCTGAGTTGGAACTGGATCCTTGTTTGTTTCTTTTTTATGGTCCGGAATTTTAATTACCACCGGATACTCATGGTTTTCTTTTAATACAAGATTGTTACTCAGAAAATCAGTAACTTGATCTGGATTGGTTTTAAAACCACACAGGCTTTCAACCTTGTCGATCAATAAATCGATTAGCAATTCATCACCTTCATCAACCAATCTTTTCCATGCTTCAGGAAGGGTTTTTTGTGCTTCTCGTTTCTGATGAATGCTACGATAGTCCTTTTTTGCAAAATCCAATGCTTTACCTGAAATAACGTTAGAATAACTGAGGTACCTAGATAGTATTGCGACAATATCATCGATTTCTCTCTCCAGAAAATCTAATTTGTATACTCTACGATCTGAAATTTCTCCGGGTTCTGCTGGCAAAAAGAAATGCCATTCTTGTCCGTCAGTTAAAATTGCAAAAGGAATACCATATAAAAAAGCATATTCAAACAACTGCCTTTCGGCTCCATCACTTTGACCAATTTGCTTAATTTCAATAAAAATAACAGGTTTATTTGCTGGGTGACATAGAGCAAAATCAACTCGTCGTGTATCCAACTTATATTCTGGGGTTACGATGGTAGTATTAAATATTGGCCATCCTAAATTGGTTAGAATTCTTTGCACAATCCCTTGAGATACCGCGGCTTCACTTTGATATTTTCCTTGTTTAATATTGCTCTGGATATCGATAATCGTGTTTCTCATGACAAATCCTTTATAAAACTTGAGAAATGTCTGCTATAAATTCATTATATCATAAGCATAAAATATATAATCACTCCCGCCAGGGCAGCGCTGAGTGTGCACAGAAAATTGACCCCATCATTGTTCAACCACGCCAGCCCGCGCTGGTGCACGATTTTTCCCCCGCAGGTGTGCTGCGGATGCTTTTCCGTCTCTTTTTGACAGGCCGGGCAGAAATAGATCGCCTGTAAGGTGGCACCCAGCAGAGAATCTACCAGCGAACCCAGCACTCCGCCCACTGCAATCGCCACCAGAGCTTTCCAGGGTGGGGTTTCCAGTGCGGGCGCCCAGCCCATACCGGTCACCCAGACAGCCATCCCGCCCACCAGGGCAGAGCCAACCAGTGCAGCCAGCGTCCCTGCCAGGCTGACCGCTCCCGAAGTGCCTTGGGGAACACGACGCAGAGTGGTCAGCAGCAGCGGCTGCCGGGGATTGAGCATGCCCAGCTCCGTCGCCCAGGTATCGGCGTTGGCGCCAGCCAGGCTGGCAACAAACCCCACCCACAAGATCGGCGCCAGTGCCCCGGCTGGGTGGACCTGCTGTAAAACAAAATACGCCAGCGCTGCCGCCCCGGACACCCCGCCGTTAGCCAACACCTGCCACGCGTCACGGTTGGACCCCTTAGCAAAATCAGGCCCGGTAGCCGCTTTCCTGGCTCTAAACAGCTTCGAAAGCAGGCTGGAGGACACAAAAAAGGTCAGCATGACCACAGCCCAGCCTGCGCCAGCCATGCCAAAAACTACCGTCCCCAGCACCGCCGCAGCGACGGCGCCGCCCCGATTGAGAGCTCGCGCCCGGTAGGCCAGGTAAGCCACGCTAACGCCCACAAACATCCCGATGAAAAAATTGACCATTGCTGTATCCGTTTAATTTTTGGTAATCATAACTGAAATCCCCCGTCATAACAACTGCCTGATCAAAAGATCAGCAATAAACTGCCAATCAACATCAACAGACCGGTCAACGCCGACGTCCCCCACAGGATGTAGGCGGCAATTTTCAGGTCTTTACCCCGCCGATAGAGCAGCGTCCCCGCCCCCAGGTTGACCATCCAGACCAAGCTGTTCAACACCGGCAGCAAGAGCAGCCGCTCCCCAGGCGCAGTGGTACCGGGTTCCACCCACTGGATTTCCCCCAATCCCGGGACGGCTATGGCCACTACCAGCAAAACGATCAGTCCAACCCCAAATCCCCCTATCAGCAGCCAGCGCCCGATGGGATCCTCCCACACCCTTCCGATAAACACCTGGGGATACACCGATTGGGCGTCTAACGGCGTCAGGCTGCCCAGCTCGTTCATTCGCTGGAAGGTTGCCATGAAACCTCTGACGTCCTCGGGTGAGATGGCAAACACCTTGCTCGGCGTAGCCACCAGGATCATATGGCGCAGGTCTGAGCTCAGGTATTCCACCTGCCCCAGCTCAGCCACCGTACGCCTGCCGAGGAATGCGCCAGTCCAGCGCAACCCGGGCAGGGGCAGGCGAAACCCGATCTCATTGGCGGGTCGCATCCACTCGATGGAGTCCAGGGGGATGTCCTCGCGCCGCAATCCCCAGCGGATCATCAAACCCTCTCTGCGCAAGATGTAAACGGCATTGTTCAGGGCGTACAGTCGGTACCCCAACAGCGGCAGTGGAACCAGCAGTATCAGCGCAATCAGCATATAAAGCAAAAAGTTCACCCCGGAAGGATCCTGTGTGGCACGGGAAAAGAAAAACCCGCCCGCACCCACGAAAGCCAGCATCAACCCGCCCTGCAGCAGGATGCCAGCTGATCGTGGGGGATAAAACGCATGATCCATGTCCTTACCGTCCCGGCGCAGAAACTTCAGATGCAGGCAGCGCTTCAGCCAGCGCCTGGCAGACCTCAACCACCATTTCTTCAGTCATCGCTCCAGAAAATGGCAGCGCCAGGCTGCGCTTTCCCAGGTCTTCCGTCACCGGAAAGTCACCCGGTTGAAAACCGAAGGCTTTCACCATATAGGGCTGCAGGTGGATCGGTGAAAAATACGGGCGGACCGGTATGCGCCGTTGCTCCAGGATTTTTGCCAGTCGGTCGCGGTTGATGGTTGCGTCCAGGCGGACCACGTACACAAACCAGCTCACGCGGGAGGTGCTGTCTGCCAGTCCCGGCGGGGAGATCCGGTCGATCTTCGCCAGATGTTTTGCGTACCAGTCAGCCACCTGCGCCCGGTTTTCAAGCAGCGTCTCCAGCCGCCCCAGTTGAGCCAACCCCAGGGCAGCGCTCAGCTCATCCAGGCGGTAGTTGTACCCCAGGTAAGTATGCTGTAACCAGGTATCCCCTGGCGCCCGGCCCTGGTTACGCAGAGCACGCATGAAATTCGCTGCCTCCTGATCGTTGGTGATAATCATTCCACCTTCGCCCGTGGTGATCTGCTTGTTTGGATAAAAGGCAAATACGCCGAAATCTCCCAGGGTCCCAGCCGGCTGACCTTTGTATGCCCCGCCCAGGGCTTCGCAGGAATCTTCGATCACCGCCAGGTTGTACCTCCGGGCAATGGCGTTAATTCGATCGTAGTCTGCGGGCTGTCCGAACACATCCACGGGCAAAATGGCTTTGACGGCTCCCAGGCGTTCCTCACCCTCTGCGGGCAGTTTCCTGGGCAGCCATTTGCGTGCCAGATCGCCCCCCAGGCTGAGGTCTTCCGCCGCCCGATCGAGCTGCTCGGTGTCAATGTTGCCCGTCAGCGGGTCCACATCCACAAAAACGGGAATGGCTTTCTCGAACAGGATAACGTTGGCAGAGGCGACAAAGGAGAAAGGTGTCGTCAGGACAAGGTCGCCCGCGCCGATCCCGGCTGCCCGCACACACAGGTGCAGTCCCGCTGTGCCCGAATTGACTCCGATGGCGTGCTGCGCGCCGGTCAGGTTGCAAAAGGCGCGTTCAAAGGCTTCAATCTTGGGCCCCATGGAGAGATTGGGAGTGTTGAGCACCTCCAGCACGGCCTGGCGGTCGGCATCGGTGATAATCGGAGAGGACATGGGGATTTTCATCAGGTTATTCCATTTCTCAGGTGTATTTGTATATGTCACGGTTCTAATTATAACGTTTTTTGGGATAGGGATTAGGATAGCTCGTAGCTGATAGAGCTTAGAACTTAGAGCGTAGAAAAAAATAATCGCAGTGCAATAGTTGACAGGCTGCTCCTAACTCCTGCTTCCTATTCACTACTCACTACTCACCATTCACTATCATCGTCCCCGAAGGTAAAATCCTGTTGCAGATTAATTGAATTCAGCACGAAGGATAACCCAGGAAAAACCCCATGCCCTTTGAACTGCAAGCCCCCTATCAACCCACCGGAGACCAGCCCCAGGCGATTGCCGAAATGGTGGCAGGGATTCAACGCGGCATGCGTCACCAGGTGCTGCTGGGCGCCACCGGCACCGGTAAGACTTTCACCGTTGCCAACGTGATTCAACAGGTGCAACTGCCCACGCTGGTGCTGGCGCACAACAAAACCCTTGGCGCCCAGCTTTACGCCGAGTTTAAGGAATTCTTTCCCAATAACGCGGTGGAGTATTTCGTTTCTTACTACGATTACTACCAGCCTGAGGCCTACGTACCGCAGCGCGACCTGTACATTGAAAAAGAAACCTCGATCAATGAGGAAATCGACCGCCTGCGCCTGGCAGCGACCACCGCGTTATTATCGCGCAAGGATGTGATCATCATCGCTTCGGTGTCAGCGATTTACGGGCTAGGGGATCCTGAGGCTTACCGCAGCACGGTGATTCAACTGGAAGTGGGACGCATCTACCGGCGAAATGCCCTGCTGCGCCGCCTGGTGGAAAGCCAGTACACCCGCAACGATTTTGAGCTCAAACCCGGAGTGTTCCGGGTGCGGGGTGACACGCTGGAGGTATTACCCGCCTACGATGACACGCGTACCTTTCGCATCAGTTTCTTTGGCGATGAAGTCGAGCGCATCATCACCGTGGATCCCCTGACGGGCGAGGTGTTCGGCGAGCATGAGACGGTAGATATTTACCCTGCCAAGCACTATATCACTGAAGATGAGCACATGGCGCAAGCCCTGCTGAACATCGAGCGCGAGCTGGAAGAGCGCCTGGCTGAGCTGCGCGCGGCAGGTCAACTGCTGGAGGCTCAACGCCTGGAGCAGCGCACCCGCTATGACCTGGAAATGATGCGCGAGGTGGGCTATTGTTCGGGGATTGAAAATTATTCCCGCCACATCGACGCTCGGGCTGCCGGGACGGCGCCCTGGACACTGATCGATTTTTTGCCCAAGGAGTACCTGCTGGTGATCGACGAATCTCATATGATGATTCCCCAGATCCGCGGCATGTATAATGGCGACCGTTCGCGCAAGCAGGTGTTGATCGATTATGGTTTCCGCCTGCCCTCTGCGCTGGATAACCGCCCGTTAAAGTTCGAGGAGTTCAAGCAGCAGATGGGCATCACCCTGTACACTTCAGCCACTCCTGCTGAATATGAACTTTCCATCGCAGACCAGGTGGTGGAGCAGATCATCCGTCCGACAGGCTTGGTGGACCCCGAGGTGATCATCCGCCCGACGGAGGGCCAGATTGATGACCTGTATGGCGAAATCACCCGGCGGGTGGATGTGGGCGAGCGTGTCCTGGTGACCACTCTCACCAAGCGCATGGCAGAGGACCTTTCGGATTACCTGATGGAACTGGGCTTGAAGGTACACTATCTGCACTCTGAAATCGAAACTCTCGAACGGGTGGGCATCCTGCGCGACCTGCGTCTGGGGGTGTTTGACGTAGTGGTGGGGATCAACTTGTTGCGCGAGGGGTTGGATCTGCCGGAGGTTTCGCTGATCGCCATCCTTGACGCAGATAAACAGGGTTTCCTGCGCTCGGGCACAGCACTGATCCAGACAATTGGTCGAGCTGCCCGACACCTGCACGGGCAGGTGATCATGTACGCAGATCGGGTCACCGATGCGATGCAATATGCCATTGATGAGACCAACCGCCGCCGAGAGATCCAGGTGGCTTATAACAAGAAACACCATATTGAGCCTGCCAGCGTGGTCAAAGCCGTGCGTGACTTGACAGACCGCCTGGCACGCGATGTCGGCGCTGAAGACGGGGATAATCTGCGCGGAAAGGCCAGTAAACTGGAACAGAAAGAGCTGCTCAGGATGATCAACGAGCTGGAACAACAGATGAAAGCCGCCGCACGTGAGCTGGAATTTGAGCGTGCAGCCATGCTGCGCGATCAGGTGTATGAGCTGCGAGCTATGTTGGCGGATGAATCAGACCTTCCGCCGTGGAAAAAAGTGCAGTTAATGACCGGCGGTCGAGATTAAACATAGCAGGCTATCGAGCATACCATCAATGGGTTGTTTACCCGGTCGATAACACGCTGAAGCGCTCAAAATCCCCCCGGGCTTCTTCAAATTGATAGTTCACATTCCACACATCCGAACGATGAGGACCCCTGCGCAATTCCCGAAGCAAGCGGTTGAGATTGGTCAGTGTGCCCTCCGCCATCACCTCAACGCGACCGTCGTAGCGGTTGCGCACCCAGCCCGTTAACCCCAGTGCCTGGGCTGACCTGAGGACAAAATAGCGAAAACCCACCCCCTGCACCATCCCCTCTATGTGGACATGCAAACGATGGGTATTGTGTTCGGTCATCGGCGCACATTCATTAATTTAGAACATCAAACACCGGGGCAAACGGTTAATACTCATCCCCTTCTTCATCATCAAGCCAGTCGTCCAGGTCGTCCTCGTCAAAGTTCATCAAATCGAACCGGCTGACCTGCTCGGTGAAGTCGAGGTTGGCCAGGGCATCCTCAAGGAGGAGGACCTCGTCCATGTCTTCAGTCTCTTCCAGGGCAATCTCGATCAGCTCGCGCACACCCTCACCGCCAATTTTTGAAAGCGCCCAGATGGCAGCAAAATAAAGTTCTTCATCATCGGTGCCCTCTTCCAGAAGATCGATAATCAATTCGCGGGCATCCTGGGCTTCCAGCTCACCCGCAGCGCGAATTGCCTCGCAACGGATTTCGGAGTCGGGGTGAGCGAACATTTCCAGAACCTGGTGCGTCCAGCGTTTATCATAGGAGCGACCCATGGCAAACAAGGCCGATTGCAACCATTCTTCGTCATTGGATTCGTAGGCGCGGCGGATAAAATCCGGGATATCGGGGTGGCTGGAGTAGCCGAGGGATTCAAGCGCACGCCGGCAGATCAGCTTGTCCCTGGCATCCTGGTAGGTTCTGATCAGGGAGTCCACAACTTGCTGGAAGGTTTCAACCCTGATCTCTTCCAGCTCCCCCAGCTCAACAAAAGTGCCCAGCGCGGTGGCAGCCGCAGAGCGTACAATGGCTTCAGTGTCTTCCTGCAGACGCTTCAGTAACAGGGGCACCAGGTCTTCTCTATCAGACTGCCACAGCAAACGAATGGCGGTAGCCCGGGCGACCGGGTCATCATCTTCCAGGCACATGATCGCAACCGGGTCAAAATCTAACAGGGTATCGCTTTCAGCCAGGTCTTCCATGTCTTCCAGCAGTCCTCGGCGACGCTCAATCCAGACCTGGGGCCAAACAGCCTTCAACAGTTCAAGGTCTTTCTCCGAAATATCGGAGAAAAAATCGATCATCCCAGGCGGAAAGGGCGCATCTGCATTGAGTAGGGCTATTTTGACGGTGCTAAATTCAAAGTCTTTCTGGTTTGAATAGTTCATTTTTTAATCCTCGATTGACGTGATCAGGGAAGAACAATCGGGTTGGTAAAATCCAGCACAGTGATCACGACCATCAGCAGGATCAGCAGCAAGAAACTGACGGTGTTAATAGCGTTTTCCCATTTTTGAGGGATGCGTTTGCGCAGGATTAATTCTGGCAGAGTGAATAAAATTCGGCCGCCATCCAAAGCGGGAATGGGCAGCAGGTTGGTGATGCCCAGTGCGATTGAGATGTTGGCAATGATCGACAGGGTGAAAATCGGCACCGGCTCGGCTGTGGCAATGGAGGTTTCCTGGTCCATCTCAACCGCCTGGCTGTAGATATCGTAGATGCCTTTGTAACCCACAGGGCGCACCATCGCGGGGTCAACGGTGCCGCGGATTA